>NZ_JBVVPM010000006.1:0-75352 GCF_055811255.1 Bradyrhizobium sp. MI1.11 | reverse complement strand
GGGTCCCACCCTCCCCCCCCCCGCGACCCGGGGCAATTGGCCCCCCCCCCGCCGGGGGGGGGGGGGGGGGGGGGGGGGGGCGCAGTGCGTTGATCGCGAACAGGTCGGATATGACCAAAAAGTAACGCGGCCGGTTCCCCGTGTTCATATTCAGTTCACGCCGGAATTGCTCATCTGTGCGGGTGTTCATGCGGCCTAATTCTGGAGAGAAGCGTGCGCCTGCTCGTCGTTGAGGACGACCCCGATCTCAATCGCCAGCTTACCAAGGCGCTGACCGACGCCGGCTATGTCGTCGATCGCGCCTTCGACGGGGAGGAGGGGCATTATCTCGGTGACAACGAGCCCTACGACGCCGTGGTGCTCGACATCGGCCTGCCGAAGAAGGACGGCATCTCGGTGCTGGAAGCCTGGCGGCGCAACGGCCGTACCATGCCGGTCCTGATCCTCACCGCGCGTGACCGCTGGAGCGACAAGGTCCAGGGCTTCGATGCCGGTGCCGACGACTATGTCGCAAAGCCGTTCCACCTGGAGGAGGTGCTGGCGCGTATCCGCGCGCTGCTGCGCCGCTCCACCGGTCATGCCCAGAGCGAGCTGAGCTGCGGCCCCGTCACGCTCGACACCAGGACCGGCCGGGTCAGCGTATCCGGCAATCCCATCAAGATGACGTCGCACGAATATCGGCTTCTGGCCTATCTGATGCATCATTCGGGGCGCGTCGTGTCCCGCACCGAGCTGGTCGAGCATCTCTACGACCAGGACTTCGACCGCGACTCCAACACCATCGAGGTCTTCGTCGGCCGCATCCGCAAGAAGCTCGACGTGGACATCATCCAGACTGTCCGTGGCCTCGGCTATCTCCTGACCCCGCCGACCCCCGGCGCTTGAAGCGTGGTGTCTCGGACTATCTTGTCTAGACGTATCTTGGCTTGACGGGCGGCCCGGCAGAGGCCTTGTTCGGGTCATGAGTTCCGACCCCATGCCACCCCGCGCCTCCGGGATCATTCCGATGCCCGCCAGCTCGCTCGCGAACCGCCTGTTTCTGTCGGCGACCGCGTGGCTCGTGGTGATCCTGGCCATCACCGGCGTGGTGCTGTCGTCGGTCTACAAGAATGCCACCGAGCGCGCCTTCGACCGCCGGCTCAATCTCTATCTCCGCACGCTGATCGCCGAGGTCGCCACCCCCGACGAGCCCCCGGACCGCCAGTTCCAATCGCTCGGCGAGCCTCTGTTCGAGCTGCCGTTGTCCGGCTGGTACTGGCAGATCACGCGGACCGACACCGAAAAGCCGGAGGTGCGCTCCTCGCGCTCGCTCTGGGACAAGAAGCTGCCGAAGCTGGAAGAGCGGGGCACCGAGCTTACCGCCGCCGGCATCCGGATCGCTTATGTCGACGGTCCCGAGGGACAGAATCTGCGTATGGTGGAGCGGCCGGTCGATCTCGGCGCGGACGGCAAATTTCTCGTCAGTGTCGCCGGCGACGACACCGAGATTTTCGACGAGACGCGCAGTTTCGATTACTACCTTGGCGGCACGTTCACCGCGCTCGGCATCGTGTTGCTGCTGACCACCGTGTTTCAGGTCCGCTTCGGTCTCGCGCCGCTCAAGCGCATCTCCGAATCCATCGCCGACATTCGGTCCGGGCGGGCGGAGCGGCTCGAGGGCGAGTTCCCGGTCGAGATCGCACCGCTGGCGCGCGAGACCAACGCGCTGATCGACGCCAATCGCGAGATCGTCGAGCGCGCACGCACCCATGTCGGCAATCTCGCCCACGCCATCAAGACGCCGCTCTCGGTCATCGTGAACGAGGCCGGCGCGCATGCCACCGACCCGTTCGCGGCCAAGGTGATGGAGCAGGCCGACGTGATGCGTGACCAGGTCGCCCATCATCTCGAGCGCGCGCGTATCGCGGCGCGGGTCTCGGTCGTCGCGACGGTGACGGAGGTTGCACCGGCCATCGAGGCATTGCGGCGGACCATGGAGAAGATCCACCGCGGCCGCGGCATCGTGGTCGAGGCCGAGGCCGATCCGTCGGCGAAATTTCGTGGCGAGCGGCAGGATCTGGAGGAGATGGTCGGCAATCTCGTCGACAACGCCTGCAAATGGGCGGCCTCGCGGGTCTTCATCGAAGTTCTGGTGGAAGCGCCGCATCAGGCGAGCAGCGGTCCGCGGCTGCATATCATCGTCGACGACGACGGCCGCGGCCTGTCGGAGGCCGAGCGCACCCAGGTCTCACGGCGCGGCCAGCGCCTCGACGAATCCAAGCCCGGATCGGGGCTGGGGCTGTCGATCGTGACCGAGCTCGCTGCGCTCTATGGCGGCAGCCTCTCCCTCGGCCGCGCACCGACTGGGGGCCTGCGGGCGGAGCTGGTCCTCCCCGGAATATAATCCCTTGTTCCGACGCGACTATTTGGTCTGCGGCACGTCGATCTGGACGAAACCAGGGGTATTCGGAGCGACTTCCTAAACGGCTTCTTAAGTGGCCCCACCTATGATCGAGCAGGACGGACCCCACGTCCGCCATTTTACCGTTCATTACCCGGGCGCATGAGCCAGACATCGATCGAGCGGCTGAGGGACTATCTCGCGCAGCTCCCGCCGCAGGCGCAGGCGCTGCTGATGCGGGAGTTCGAGCGTGCGCTCGAGCGCGGCCAGGACACGGCCGTGGCAACCCTCGTGCTCGACCAGCTGCGCAAGATTGTCCGCAAGACGGAAGCCGACGAGGCCCCACCGCCGCGTACGGACGATCTGTCGCGGCTGCTGTTCCAGGTGCTGGAACCATTCCTGGTCGAAGCAGGCGCCCCGATCCGGGCCGGGCAGATCCGCCGCTCTTCGCTGGCTCCGATCTGGCAATGGCTCGGCCGCGACGGTGCTCCGGCCAAGCTGAATGAATTCGAGGCGGCGCTGGCGCGCATGCCGGCCGACAGCGCAGGGCAAGTCGAAGCGCTGGCCTCGAAGCTCCAGGCGGTCGCTGCGGATGCCATCTTCGAGCTGACGGGACCGGGCGGGGGTGACAAATCGCGTGCGCTCGCCCGCGTCGGTCCGCCCAACGTGATCGAGGACCTCTATTCGACCGGGGCGGTGCTTGCGGTCCGCGACGCCATCGCCACCTTGAACGAGAAGCTGCCGCGCTCTTTGCGCGCCTTCGGCGATGCCCAGATCGCCTCGGTGACTGCGGCGCTCAACATTCCCGTCCTCCAGACGCCGCAGATGCTGCCCTTCGCGCTCTCCATCGTCGTGCAGCGGATGACCGCGCCGTGGCAGATCATCCGCCTCGCCATCAAGATTGCCGCGTCCGACGACGAGATCCGTGTCGCGGCAACGCCCTATGGCGTCGCGGTCACGATGGCGCTGCATGACCTGTCCTGCGTGGCCGCCATCCTGCGCATGGACATCAAGCGCGGTCATTTCGACAATGTCGCCGGCAATCTCAAGACGCTGCACGACGGCGTCCGAGGCCTGCGTACCGAGCTCGACCTGCGCAATGATTCCGCCTGGGGCAAGCAGTTGACCTCGATCCGGGCCGACATTTCCAACGCGCTGCAATCCGAGATCGACAGTGTTCCCGGCCGCGTCCGCCGCATCCTGCGCCAGCGCGCCGAGAAGGACATTCCGCCGGGCGCGCGGATCGACAGCACCGAGGTCGAGGAAACCGTGGCGCTGATCGATTTCGTCGCGACCTGTCGCAATTATGCGAGCGAGCTTGCGATCAACGAGGTGACACTGCGCACCTATTCCGACCTGCAGCAATATGTCGAGCGTTCGACCGAGCAGCTGGTGCAGTCGCTGCGCGGCGCCGATCACAAGGTCCGCACCTATCGGCAGCAGCAGATGCAGGCCGCGATCCGCTTCTGCCAGGTGCTGTTCGGGGATGATTATGCCTCGCTGATGAGCCGCGCCGCGGAGAACGCGGCCACGGGCGAGCGCAAATCGTCGCGCGCGAGCTGATCCAGGCGCATATTTCAGCAGTCACAATTTCAGGTTGACGGTGTCGGTGGCTGGCCCTACGGTCGCCGTGCAACTTTCTGATATTTCTATCTGTGGGCGCATGAAATCCGTTATCAGTTCCATCGAAATCGAAAATCGCGTCGTCGTTGCCAAATATCAAAGGCTGATGGTAGGCGCGAAGGTGGTGCTGGTCGAGAAGGCAAGCGGTCGGCAGCTTCCTGAGACCGTCACCAGGGTTGCATCGCCCGTTCCCGTCGGGGCGTTGCGCATCAGATTGCCCGACGCTATCGAGCCGGGAACATACTTCCTGAAGGCCTTCAACGGGCATGGCGAGGACGCCGCTCAAAGCGCGGACTTCGAGATCGGCTAAGCCGTTGGATTTTCACCGTTTCGGGACTGTGCGCGGTCGCGCCGAATTGACAATTGTCAATTGCCGCATCGTCCGGCCGTGGTGTAAAGCGACCTGTGGGCGCGGCTTGCGCGCTGCCGGAAGCTTGCCAGATGACGCTATGGTTCGTGTTCGCGCTGATGACGGTCGCGGCGATCTTCGCCGTGCTTTTGCCGCTCGGCCGTAGCGGACGCGCGCAAAATCAGGGCAGCGAAGTCGCGGTCTACAAGGACCAACTCGCCGAGATCGAGCGTGATCTTGCCGCAGGGCTGATCGCAGCGCCCGAAGCCGACGCCGCGCGCGTCGAGGTCAGCCGCAGGCTGCTCGCCGCGGCCGGAAGCGAGCCCGCAACGGCACCGAAATCCAGCCTCAAATGGCGCCGCGCGGCGGCCGTGTTGGCGCTTGCCGGCCTGCCGCTGGTTGCGATTGGTGTCTATGTGCCGCTCGGCTCGCCCAGGCTTCAGGACTTTCCGCTGGCGCAGCGGGAGCGCGGATCCGGGTCCGGCATGGCGCAGTCGCTCGAGAATCTGGTCGTACAGGTCGAGCAACATCTGGAAAAGAATCCAACCGACGGGCGCGGCTGGAACGTAATCGCGCCCGTGCTGGAGCGGCTCGGCCGCTTCGACGACGCCGTGCGCGCCTATCGCAACTCGCTCACCTACAATGGCGAGAGTGCGGAGCGCCGGTCCGACCTCGGCGAAGCGATCTCGGCCGCCGCCGGTGGCGTCGTGACCGCCGAAGCCAAGACCGAGTTCGAGCGCGCGCGCGCGCTCAGCGCGGATGATCCGAAAGCGAACTACTTCCTCGGTCTCGCCGCCGAGCAGGACGGCCGCAAGGACGACGCCGCCAATATCTGGCGAGCGCTGCTGGCGAAAGCGCCGGCGGATGCGCCGTGGCGCCCTCTGGTGCAGAGCTCGCTCGCGCGAGTCGGCGGCGGTGGCGCTACGATGCCGGCGCTGTCGGATGAGACCCTCGCGGCTTCCAAGGACATGAAAGAGGGCGATCGCAACGCCATGGTTCGCGGCATGGTCGAACGGCTCGCCACGCGCCTCAAGCAGAATGGCGACGACGTCGAGGGTTGGCTGCGCCTGGTGCGCGCCTATCTCGTCATGGGTGATCGCGACAAGGCGGTGGGGGCATCGACCGATGCCCGCCAGGCGGTTGCCAACGATGCAGCGCGGTTGCGCCAGCTCGATGAAGGCCTCAAGACACTCGGGCTCGACGGATGACGATGTCAGGACGAGACGGGCAGGGAATGGATACGCCATGACGCGCAAGCAGCGACGTATGACCATCATCGGCGGCTCGCTTGCCGTGCTCGCGCTCGCGGCCGCGCTGGTGCTCAACGCACTGCGCGACTCCATCGTGTTCTTCTCGACGCCGACCATGGTCGCCGAGAAGCACGTCGCGCCCGGCAAGCGGTTTCGCCTCGGCGGCCTGGTGCAGCCCGGCTCGCTCCAGCGCGGCGACAATCTCGCGGTGACCTTCGAGGTCGCCGACGGTGGCGCAAAGCTTCCGGTCGCCTTCAAGGGCATTTTGCCTGATCTGTTCCGCGAAGGGCAGGGCGTCGTCGCCGAAGGCGCGCTCGACGCCGATGGCGTGTTCAAGGCCGACACCGTGCTCGCCAAGCACGACGAAACCTACATGCCCAAGGACGTCGCCGATGCCCTGAAGAAGCAGGGGCACTGGAAGGATGATTACGGCGCCAAAGCTTCCGATGGCGTCAAGCCCGGGGCCACGACCGCACAGGGCAATCCGCAGGGAGCAATTCGGTGATCGCGGAGTCAGGACATTATGCGCTGGTGCTGGCGCTCGGACTGGCACTGATCCAGTCCATCGTGCCCCTGATCGGCGCGCGACTGCGTGATGACGCGCTGATGAATGTGGCGCGGTCCACCGCGCTGGTGCAGCTCCTGTTCGTCGGTGCGTCGTTCGTCGCACTGGTGATGCTGCACGTAGAGTCGGATTTCTCGGTCGTCAACGTCTACGAGAATTCCCACTCCATGAAGCCGCTGCTCTACAAGATCACCGGCGTGTGGGGAAACCATGAAGGCTCGATGCTCTTGTGGGTGTCGATCCTTGCGCTGTTCGGCGGATTGGTGGCCGCCTTCGGCAACAATCTGCCGCTGTCGCTGCGCGCGCATGTGCTGGCCGTACAGGCGTGGATCGCCAGCGCATTCTATCTCTTCATCCTGGTGACCTCCAACCCATTCCTGCGCATCGCCAACCCGCCGATCGAGGGACGCGATCTCAATCCGGTGCTTCAGGACATCGGTCTCGCCGTGCATCCGCCAATGCTCTATCTCGGCTATGTCGGCTTCTCGATCTCGTTCTCCTTCGCGATCGCGGCGCTGCTGGAGGGTCGGATCGACGCAGCCTGGGCGCGCTGGGTGCGGCCGTGGACGCTGGTCGCCTGGATCTTCCTGACGCTCGGTATCGCCATGGGTTCATACTGGGCCTATTACGAACTGGGTTGGGGCGGCTGGTGGTTCTGGGACCCGGTCGAGAACGCCTCGCTAATGCCGTGGCTTGCCGGCACCGCGCTGCTGCATTCGGCGCTGGTGATGGAGAAGCGCAACGCGCTGAAGGTCTGGACCATCCTCTTGTCAATCCTGACCTTCTCGCTATCGCTGCTCGGGACCTTCCTGGTGCGCTCGGGGGTCATCACCTCGGTGCATGCCTTCGCGACCGATCCAACCCGCGGGGTGTTCATTCTCCTGATTCTCTGCCTGTTCATCGGGGGCAGCCTGTCGCTGTTCGCCGGGCGCGCGACGTCGTTGAAGCAGGGCGGCCTGTTTGCGCCGATCTCGCGCGAGGGCGCGCTGGTGCTGAACAATTTGCTGCTCACGGTCGCCTGCGCGGTGGTGCTGTTCGGCACACTCTATCCGTTGGCGATGGAGATGCTCGCCGATTTCAAGATGTCGGTCGGCGCGCCGTTCTACAATCTCACCTTCGCGCCACTGTTCGCGCTGTTGCTGCTCGCCGTGCCGTTCGGGCCGATGCTGGCGTGGAAACGCGGCGATCTGCTCGGCGTCACCCAGCGTCTGCTCGCGGCAGGCGTAGCCGGGCTCGTCGCCGTCGCCATGGTCTGGGGCTGGGCGCGCGGCGGCAGCGCGCTCGCGCCATTGGCAATCGGACTTGGCGTCTTCGTCATTGCCGGCGCAGCGACGGATCTGGCCGAACGAACTGGTTTGTTTCGCCTGCCGTTCGCGACGACGCTGCATCGTGCCCGCGGTCTGCCGCGCTCGGCCTGGGGCTCGGTATTTGCGCATGCCGGCCTCGGCGTCGCGTTGATCGGGATCGTTTGTGAGACCACCTGGAATAGCGAATATATCGCGACCATGAAACAAAACGACGTCGCCCATGTCGCCGGCTATGACGTCAAGCTGGATGGCCTGTTTCAGCGTCAAGGGCCGAACTTCCACGAGATGATCGCCGAGTTCAACGTCAGCAGTGACGGCGAGAAGCTCAGCGTGATGACGCCGTCCAAGCGCAGCTTCACCACGCGCGGCTCCTCGACCACCGAGGCCGCGCTGCTGACGCGCGGCGCCAGCCAGCTCTACATCTCGCTCGGCGACGCCACTGCCGAGGGCGCCATTGCCGTGCGCATCTATCACAAGCCGCTGGTGCTGCTGATCTGGTGGGGGCCAGTGCTGATGGCATTCGGCGGCGTGCTGTCGCTGTCGGACCGGCGCCTGCGGGTGGGTGCGCCAAAACCGGCGCGGGCCAAGCAGCGCCTTCAGCCGGCGGAGTGATCTGATGCGCCGAATGATGGTCGCGTTCGTCGCGCTGATGCTGCTGGCCTTGCCTGCGGCGCATGCCGTGCAGCCCGACGAGATCATGTCGGACCCTGCGAAGGAGTCGCGTGCACGCGACTTGTCGCGCGAGCTGCGCTGCATGGTTTGCCAGAACCAGTCGATCGACGATTCCGATGCGCCGCTCGCGCGCGATTTGCGGCTCCTGGTGCGCGAGCGCATCGCGGCAGGCGACAGCAATTCGCAAGTGCTCGATTTCCTGGTTGCGCGCTACGGTGAGTTCGTGCTGCTCAAGCCGCGCTTCGAGCGCCAGAACATGCTGCTGTGGCTGCTCGCGCCGCTGCTGCTGATTGGCGGCGGTCTGGCGTTATGGCTGCAAATCCGCCGGCGCTCGCGAAGTGGTGCAGACGTCCCGGCTGCGCCGCTCACGCCCGACGAGGAAGCGCGGCTCGCCGCATTGATGGCGGATGAAGCCAAGTCTCACTAGCTACGTTGCTGCGCGCAGAAGCCGGCACTGCGCGGGTGTTCCCGGAACTTCGTTAAGTTCCTTCAGGCTCACTACTTTCGGCCGCGATAAACTGCCGCATCCGCATTCTCCGTTCATTACAAAAGTTTAACCCCGCCGCCAGCGCACGGTAAGGCGGCAGCCCCCATCTTCAGGTTCGTAAGGTGCCGCCGTCAGGTACCAAATGGATTTCAAGGCCCTGGAGATCTCTGCATGACCGACCGTTCCGACCTCTCGAACCTTCCGTCCTACCGGCAGCCCCGCCGGTCCGTTTTCTCGGCCCGCAAGTTCGCGCTGATGGCCTCGGTCGTCGCCGGCCTCGGTGCCGCCGTCTACGGCTTTGGCCCGTCGACCTCGCCAGCCGATCTGTTCTCGAGCCCGGCGCATGCGCAGGTCAACAACGAGGTCCGCAAGGTCGAGCGTCCGATCGGCTTCGCCGACATCGTCGAGCGCGTGAAGCCGTCAGTGATCTCGGTGAAGGTCAATATCAAGGAAAAGACCGCGAGCAATGATGACGGCGATGACGCGCAGTCGCCGTTCCAGCCGGGCTCTCCGATGGAGCGATTCTTCCGCCGCTTCGGCGGTCCGGACGGCATCCCGGGCCTGAAGGGTGGTGGCGGTCGCGGCCGCGTCGTGCAGGGCCAGGGCTCGGGCTTCTTCATCTCGGCTGATGGCTTTGCCGTGACCAACAACCACGTGGTCGACGGCGCCGACAAGGTCGAAGTCACCACCGACGACGGCAAGACCTACACAGCCAAGGTGATCGGCACCGACCAGCGCACCGACCTCGCCCTGATCAAGGTCGAGGGCAGCTCGAACTTCCCGTTCGCGAAGCTTGCCGACGGCAAGCCGCGGATCGGTGACTGGGTGCTCGCAGTCGGCAACCCGTTCGGCCTCGGCGGCACCGTGACTGCCGGCATCGTTTCGGCCAGCGGCCGCGACATCGGCAACGGCCCCTACGACGATTTCATCCAGATCGATGCGCCCGTGAACAAGGGCAATTCCGGCGGTCCGGCCTTCGACACCAACGGTGAGGTGATGGGCGTCAACACCGCGATCTACTCGCCCTCCGGCGGCAGCGTCGGCATCGCGTTCTCGATTCCCGCGAGCACTGTGAAGAGCGTGGTGGCGCAGCTCAAGGACAAGGGCTCGGTCAGCCGCGGCTGGATCGGCGTGCAGATTCAGCCGGTGACATCCGACATCGCCGACAGCCTCGGCATGAAGAAGGCCGAAGGCGCGCTGGTTGCCGAGCCGCAGGCGAATGGTCCGGCGGCCAAGGCCGGCATCGAGTCCGGCGACGTGATCACGTCGGTCAACGGTGAAACCGTCAAGGATGCCCGCGAGCTCGCCCGTACAATTGGCGGCCTGGCGCCCGGCGCGACCGTGAAGCTCAACGTGCTGCACAAGGGCCAGGACAAGGTCGTGAACCTCACCCTCGGCCAGCTGCCGAACACGATCGAGGCCAAGGCCGACATCGACAAGGACAGCGGCAAGGGCGCGAGCCGTGGCACTGATGTGCCCAAGCTCGGGATGACCGTCGCGCCCGCCGATTCCGTGGCCGGCGCCGGCAAGGAAGGCGTCGTGATCACCGAAGTCGATCCGAAGAGCGCGGCTGCTGAACGCGGCTTCAAGGAAGGCGACGTGATTCTCGAAGTCGGCGGCAAGAGCGTGAGCACCGCCGGCGAAGTCCGCGACGCCATCAACACGGCGCGGACCGACAACAAGAACAGCGTCCTGATGCGGGTGAAGAGCGGCGGCCAGTCGCGCTTCGTCGCCGTGCCCATCGCCAAGGGGTAACCAAGGGCCAGGCCTCAGGAGGCCTCCGAGATGAAGGGTGTCGCCGGCATCAGTCGCCCCCGCCGACGGCGCCCTTCGGGGGAGCAGCGCAACGTTTGCTTCCCCTGTCTACCTTCCGGTGGAATACGCCCCCCTCCGTCGGAAGGCCTAGGGCGGTGAAGTCCCCCAGCTTCACCGCCCGCCTTTTTCTCGATGCCAGAGTCGTTCACTCGGCTTGCATGCGATTGCCGCTCGCGCCATGTTTAGAGAAGGTTCACTCCCTTGACCGTTGCCGAACGCACGATGCGCCTCCTCATCATCGAAGACGACCGCGAATCCGCCGACTACCTCGTGAAGGCGTTTCGCGAGGTCGGGCACATTGCCGACCACGCCGCCGACGGCGAGGAAGGCCTCGCCATGGCCGAGAACGGCGATTACGACGTGCTAGTGGTCGACCGCATGCTGCCCAAGCGTGACGGCCTGTCGGTGATCGGCGCGCTCCGCGACAAGGACGATTCGACGCCGGTGCTGATTCTCTCCGCGCTCGGCCAGGTCGACGACCGCATCAAGGGCTTGCGCGCCGGCGGCGACGACTACCTGCCGAAACCCTATTCCTTCGCCGAGCTGTTGGCCCGGGTCGAGGTGCTGTCGCGCCGCCGTGGCGGTCCGGCCGAGGACACGCTGTACCGCGTCGGCGATCTCGAGCTCGACCGGCTCTCCCATCGCGTCGCGCGCGGCAAGGACGAACTGACGCTCCAGCCGCGCGAATTCCGCCTGCTCGAATATCTCATGAAGCATGCGGGCCAGGTGGTGACCCGCACCATGCTACTGGAGAACGTCTGGGACTATCATTTCGATCCGCAGACCAACGTGATCGACGTGCACATTTCGCGGCTGCGTTCCAAGATCGACAAGGGTTTTGAGCGGCCGCTGCTGCACACGATCCGCGGCGCGGGATACATGATCCGTGACGGCATTCGGTAAACTCGTCCGCACCACGGCATTCCGGCTGACGCTGGTCTATTTGCTGCTGTTCGCGATGTTCGCGGCCTCGCTGCTGGCCTATTTCGCCTGGAATACGCGGCGGCTGATCACCGAGGAAATCACGCAGACGGTCAATGCCGAGACCTCGGAGATCAACGAGATCTACGGCCGGCGCGGCTTGCGCGGTCTCGTGCTTGCGATTGAGTACCGGGCGCTGCGCCCGGGCGCCAATCTCTACCTCGTGACCACGCCGACCGGGCAGGCGATCGCCGGCAATGTCGGCTCGCTGGCGCCCGGTGTGATGGCGACGCGCGGCTGGTCGGAGACGGCATATCGGCGCATCGAGGATGCGGACGAGCGCGACCATCGCGCCCTGGTGCGCGTCACCGAGCTCGAGAATGGCTTCCGGCTTCTGATCGGCCGCGACCTCGCCGAGCGGCGGCGCCTGTTCGGCATCGTCGCCAAGGCCGCGCAATGGTCGGTGCTGATCGTCGTGGTGCTTGGCCTGGGCGGCGGGATCTTCGTCGCGCGCAGGGTGCTCAGGCGCATCGACGCCATGTCCGGGACGGCCCATCGCATCATGACCGGCGATCTCAGCGAGCGCCTGCCGGTGGGACGCAGCGGTGACGAGCTCGACCGCCTCGCCGAAAACCTCAATGCCATGCTGGAGCGCATCGAGGCGCTGATGGCGGGGCTGAAGGAGGTCTCCGACAACATCGCCCACGATCTCAAGACGCCGCTGACACGCTTGCGCAACCGCGCCGAGGAGGCGCTGGCGAAATCAGGCAGCGAGGCCGATTACCGCGCCGCGTTGGAGCGGACCATCGAGGAATCCGACGGCCTGATCCGTACCTTCAACGCGCTGCTGATGATCGCGCGCGCCGAGTCCGGTCAGGCGCGCGGCAACATGGACGATTTCGACGCTGCCGATGTCGCACACGGCATCCACGAGCTCTACGAGCCGCTGGCTGAAGACGACGGCATGACGCTGAAGGTCGAGGCCGATCCGACGCCGGTGCACGCCAACCGCGAACTGATCAGCCAGGCGCTCGCCAATCTGGTCGAGAATGCGATCAAATACGGCAAGCCGGTCGCGCTAACAGGTGGAACCGTGGTCAGCCTGGATTCAAGGCAGATCACGATCGAGGCGAAACGCGAGGGCGACCAAGTGCTGCTCAGCGTCACCGATCGCGGCCCCGGTATCCCCGAGGCCGACCGCAAGCATGCCGTCGAGCGATTCGTGCGGCTTGAAGCCAGCCGCACGCTGCCGGGCTCCGGCCTCGGCCTCAGTCTTGCGTCTGCGGTTGCAACGCTGCATGGCGGCGAATTGCGGCTGGGCGATGCCCATCCGGGCCTCGTCGCCACGCTGGTGCTGCCGGCGCTCGCGGGCGACAGGGTTGCTCCTCCAATACCGGATGTGCCACAGAAGGTGGCATGAACCACTCCGCGCCGGGAAACGCGGACAAGCATGGTGAGAGACTTGCCGCACGCTTCGCGGAGGCTCCCCATATTGCCGCTTCCGTCACCGACGAACGACGCTTCGAAAACTGGCTGGCCGAGCTCGAGCCGGCGCAATCGGCCCGTCTCCAGGCGCTGCTGGTTCATCCCTTCGCCGCCAATGTCCTCGCCGGCATCGCCGAATTCTCGCCCTATCTGTTCGATCTGGTGCGCGCCGATCCCTTGCGCCTGATCCGGCTGCTCGAATGCGATCCCGATGCGCATCTTGCCGCACTGATCGCGGAGGCGAGGGGAGCGGTGCTCGCAGTGCTCGACGAAGCCGAACTGATGCGGTTGCTTCGCCGCATGAAGGCAGAGGCCGCACTTCTGATCGCGCTGTGCGACATCGGTGGAGTCTGGCCGGTGATGCGGGTAACGGCGGCGCTGACCGATATTGCGGTCTGCTCCGTGCAGGCGGCGCTGCAGCACCTGCTGCGGCAGGAAGCCGCACGTGGAAAGCTTTCGCCGCCCAATCCCGAAGCACCGGAACAGGGCTGCGGGCTGATCGTGCTTGCGATGGGCAAGATGGGCGCGGGCGAGCTGAACTATTCCAGCGACATCGATCTCATCGTGTTCTTCGACCCTGATAACACGACACTCGTGCCTGACATCGAGCCGCAGCCGTTCTTCGTGAGGGTGACGCAGGGCATGGCGCGCATCCTCCAGCAGCGCACCTATGACGGCTACGTCTTCCGGGTCGATCTGCGGCTGCGCCCTGATCCGTCCTCGACACAGGTGGCGATCTCGCGGGACGCCGCACTGCATTATTACGAGCGGGAAGGGCGCACCTGGGAGCGCGCCGCGATGATCAAGGCGCGCGCCTGCGCCGGCGACGCCAGGGCTGGCGAAGCACTGCTCGCCGAGATCGCGCCCTTCGTCTGGCGCAAGCATCTCGACTTCGCCGCGCTTGCCGACGTTCACGACATGAAGCGGCAGATGCAGACCTATCGCGGCCAGAGCGAGGTTGCGGTCGAAGGGCATAACGTGAAGGTCGGGCGCGGCGGAATCCGCGAGATCGAGTTCTTCGCCCAGACCCAGCAATTGATCGCCGGGGGGCGACATCCCGAACTGCGCGTACGGCCGACGCTCGCCGCGCTCGGCGTGCTCGCTTCCAGCAACTGGATCACGGTTGCGGCGCGCGACGAGCTGACCACGGCGTACCAATTCCTGCGTCGGGTCGAGCATCGCCTCCAGATGATCGCAGACGAGCAGACCCACACGCTGCCCGAGGACAAGGAGGCGGTCGAGCGTTTCGCCTGGTTCTTCGGCTATCCGGATCGCGAGACCTTTGCCCGCGACCTTTTGCGCCAGCTCGAGATCGTGCAGGGCCACTACGAAAAACTGTTCGAGGGCGACGATCCGACCGGCACGGCCAAGCTGCCGGCGCTCGACTACAGTGCGGGTCCCGACGATCCGCGGCTGCTTCAGTACCTGGCGACACTCGGCTTCAAGAAGCCTGCCGCCGTCGCGCAGACCGTGCGCGACTGGATCACCGGCGACTACCGCGTGTTCCGCAATGAGGCGACGCGAAACGCATTCGTCGAATTCGTGCCGGCCCTGATCGACGGTCTCGCTCATGCCGAGGAGCCGGATCGGGCCGTCGTGGCGTTCGACCATTTCCTTGGAGCGCTTCAGCGCGGCGGCCGGCTGATCACGCTGCTCGGGCAGAACCGCGATCTCGTCGCGCTCGTGGCCCTGGTGCTGGGCGCGGCGCCTCGGCTCGGCGAGATGCTTGCGCGGCAGCCGCAACTGATGGACGGCCTGATTGATCCGCGCTTCTTCGGCGCCATGCCCGACAGGCAGGAATTGTCGGGGCGACTTGCGACGACGGTGCAGGATGCGGGCTCTTACGAAGAGTTCCTCGACCGCCTGCGTCTGTTCGGGCAGGAGAGCCTGTTCCTGATCGGCACGCGCATTCTCTCAGGCACGGTCTCGGCACAGCAGGCGAGCACGGCCTTTGCCGACGTCGCCGAGGGCATCGTCCATACCGTGCATGGCCTCGTCGCCGACCGTTTCGCCGCCCAGCATGGCCGGATCAAGGGGCAGGAGACCGCCATCATCGCGATGGGCCGGCTCGGCAGTCGCGAGATGACCGCGTCGTCCGATCTCGACCTGATCCTGCTTTACGATTTCGACAGCGACAATCCGGACTCCGACGGTGCGAAGTCACTGCAAGGTGCACATTACTTCGCCCGCTTCACCCAGCGCCTGATCAGCGCGTTCACGACGCGCACCAATTACGGGGTGCTTTACGAGATCGACATGCGGTTGCGCCCCTCGGGGCGCGCCGGCCCCGTGGCTTCGAGCCTCGTTTCGTTCGCGGACTACCAGGCCAACGAGGCCTGGACCTGGGAGCACATGGCGCTGACCCGTGCGCGCGTCGTGTCCGCTTCGCCCGAATTCCGGGAACGGATTGAACGCGTCATCCGCGCTGTCCTGACTCGTCGCCGCGATCCCGGAATCACCGCCAACGATGTTGCCGACATGCGGCGTGCGATCGCCCAGGAGAAGGGCGAGGCTGATTGCTGGGATCTCAAATATGCCGCCGGCGGCATGGTCGACATCGACTTCATCGCGCAATATCTCCAGCTCGTGCATGCGCACGAGAAGCCGGAGATTCTCGACGTTGGCACCACGCAGGTGCTGGAAAATGCATGCAGGCTGGGCGTGCTGTCGCAATCGGAGACCGAGATATTGCGGGCCGCAGCGCGGCTCTATCACGACCTGACGCAGATCCTGCGGCTCTGCGTCAGCGATCGCTTCAAGCCGGAGACTGCCGGCACCGACCTCTTGCGCGTGATGGCACGCGCCGGCGATGCGCCGCATTTCTCCTCGCTGGAGGCGCGCGTAAAGGAAACGCAGAGCGAGGTGCGCCGTGTGTTCAGGGCGCTGCTGGAAGGGACGTCGCCTGCTGCAGCGAGGTGAGCGCCTCCCGCACGTTCGGCTCCAGGCCCACGCCGCCGGCATCGAGATGGGCGAAGATCGCGCGCTTCATCCGCGGGTCCCAGAACTTCTTGATGTGGTCGGCGATCCCCGGCACGGCCTTGTCGTGGCCCTGGCTCCGGAAGAACGTGCCGATCTGGTTGGCCATGTAGATCAGGCGGTCAGGCGACATCGGCAACCTCCGTGGCATGACGGGTGACAACCCGGCTGCCATGCGAAAACACTTCGAACCCGTCCTGGCGGGCAATGGCAATCAGCGTGATGCCGGCGGCCTCCGCGGTGCGCACCGCAAGCGCGGTCGGCGCAGAGACGGCGACCATCACCGGCGCGCCGATGGCGGCGGTCTTCTGCACCATCTCGACCGAGACGCGGCTCGTCAGCAGCACGATGCCGCCGCTTGCAGGCGTGCGGCTGCGCGCCAGCGAACCGGCGAGCTTGTCGAGCGCGTTGTGGCGGCCGACATCCTCGCGCAGCGCGACGATACCGCCGGCAGGCGACCAGAACGCGGCGGCGTGAACGGCGCGGGTTTGCAAATTGATCGATTGCAGCGGTGCGATGGTCTGCATCGCCGCCATGACCTGCTCGGGCGTGAACGTCTGTCCCTGCGGCACGACGGCCGCAGGCCGCACAGCTTCGGCAATCGAGTCGATGCCGCAGATGCCGCAGCCGGTCGGGCCGGCGATGTGGCGGCGGCGCTCGCTGATGCGCGCGGCATCTTCCGAGGCCAGCCACATGCGCAGCTCGATGCCGTCGTCGAGGCGGACGATTTCGAGCGACTTGATGTCATCGACGGATTTGATGATGCCTTCGTCCAGGCTGAACCCGACCGCAAAATCTTCGAGGTTCTGCGGCGTTCCCATCATGACGGCGTAGGTGCCGCCATTGTAAGTCAGCGCCAGCGGCGTCTCCTCCGGGATCAGCCGCGCTCCTTCGGTCGCGACACCGTCGCGCCAGATCTCGCGGTCGATGGCCTGGACCGGCACGTGCATGCCGCTACTCCGCAGCCTCGGCCGGCGCGATGCGGCGGGAATGCCGCGCCTGCGCGTCGTAGGCCTTCTGCCAGTCGGACGGGCCGTTCGAGGGCGAAATCTGCACCGCCGTGACCTTGTATTCGGGGCAGTTGGTCGCCCAGTCCGAATAGTCGGTCGTGATGACGTTGGCCTGCGTGTCCGGATGGTGGAACGTGGTGTAGACGACGCCCGGCGCGACGCGATCGGTGATCTCCGCACGCAGCGTAGTCTCGCCGGCGCGGCTCTTCAGCCGCACCCAATCCCCGTCGCGCACGCCGCGCTGTTCGGCATCGTGCGGATGGATCTCCAGCCGATCCTCGGCATGCCAGACCACGTTCTCGGTGCGCCGGGTCTGCGCGCCGACATTGTACTGGCTGAGGATGCGGCCCGTGGTGAGCAGCAGCGGATAGCGCGGCCCGGTGCGTTCGTCGGTCGCGACATATTCGGTGACGACGAACTTGCCCTTGCCGCGGACGAAGCCGTCGATATGCATCACCGGCGTGCCCTCGGGCGCCTTGTCGTTGCAGGGCCATTGCACTGAGCCGAGCTCGTCGAGCTTGGCATAGGAGACGCCGGCGAAGGTCGGGGTGAGCGCCGCGATCTCGTCCATGATCTCGGAAGGATGGCTGTAGCTCATCTCGAAGCCCATGGCCTTGGCGAGGCGGATGGTGACCTCCCAGTCGGCGAGGCCGTTCTTCGGCGTCATCACCTTGCGCACGCGCTGGATGCGGCGCTCGGCGTTAGTGAAAGTGCCGTCCTTCTCGAGGAAGCTGGAGCCAGGCAGGAACACATGGGCGTAGTTCGCGGTCTCGTTCAGGAAGAGGTCGTGGACGATGACGCATTCCATCGCCGATAGTGCCGCCACCACATGCTTGGTGTTGGGATCGGATTGCAGGATGTCTTCGCCCTGCACGTAGATCCCCATGAACGTGCCTTCGACCGCGGCGTCGAACATGTTGGGAATGCGCAGGCCCGGCTCGGGGTTGAGCTTGACGTTCCACAGCGCCTCGAACTGGTCCCGCACGGCGTCGCCCGAGATGTGGCGGTAGCCGGGAAGCTCGTGCGGGAACGAGCCCATGTCACAGGAGCCCTGCACGTTGTTCTGGCCGCGCAGCGGGTTCACGCCGACACCGGGACGACCGATATTGCCCGTGGCCATCGCGAGGTTGGCGATCGCGATCACGGTGGTCGAGCCCTGGCTGTGCTCGGTGACGCCGAGACCATAGTAGATCGCGCCGTTGCCGCCGGTGGCGTAGAGGCGCGCTGCTTCGCGCAGATCCTTCGGATCGACGCCGGTGAGGATGGCGGTGGCTTCCGGGCTGTTGTTCGCCTGGGCGACGAACGCCGCCCATTCCTCGAACTCGTTCCAGTCGCAGCGCTCGCGCACGAAGGCTTCGTTGGCGAGGCCTTCGGTGACGATCACATGCGCCAGCGCCGTCATCACCGCGACATTGGTGCCGGGCATCAGCGGCAGGTGTAGCGCCTTCACATGCGGCGATTCAACCATCTCGGTGCGGCGCGGATCGATCACGATCAGCTTGGCGCCCTGGCGCAGCCGCTTCTTCAGGCGGGAGGCGAACACCGGGTGGGCCGAAGCGGGATTGGCACCGATGACGACGACGACGTCGGTGTCCTCGACCGAATCGAAATCCTGCGTGCCGGCGGAGGTACCGAACGTGGTCGAGAGGCCATAGCCGGTCGGGGAGTGGCAGACCCGGGCGCAGGTGTCGACATTGTTGTTGCCGAAGCCGGCGCGGATCAGCTTCTGCACCAGATAGGTTTCTTCATTGGTGCAGCGGGACGACGTGATGCCGCCGATAGCGTCGCGGCCGTATTTCTTCTGGATGCCGCGCATCCTGTCGGCTGCAAACGAGAATGCCTCGTCCCACGACACTTCGCGCCAGGGATCCTCGATCCGCTCGCGGATCATCGGGTTGAGGATGCGTTCCCGGTGGTTGGTGTAACCCCAGGCGAAGCGGCCCTTGACGCAGGAATGACCGCGATTGGCCTTGCCGTCCTTGTACGGCACCATGCGGACGACTTCCTCGCCGCGCATCTCGGCCTTGAAGGCGCAGCCGACGCCGCAATAGGCGCAGGTGGTGACGACCGAGTGTTCGGGCTGGCCGATCTCGATCACGGATTTCTCGGTCAGCGTCGCGGTCGGGCAGGCCTGCACGCACGCGCCGCAGGAGACGCATTCGGAGCCGAGGAAACTCTCGCTCATGCCGGGCGAGACGCGGCTGTCGAAGCCGCGGCCGGAGATGGTCAGCGCGAAGGTGCCTTGCACCTCTTCGCAAGCGCGGACGCAGCGCGAGCAGACGATGCACTTGGAGGGATCGTAGGTGAAGTACGGGTTGGATTCGTCCTTCGGCATCCAGGCGGCGTTCACCTCCCCATTGGATTTTGCGAAGACGTGGTTCTCGCCCTCGTAGCCGTAGCGCACGTCACGCAGCCCGACCGCACCGGCCATGTCCTGCAACTCGCAATCGCCGTTGGCGCCGCAAGTGAGGCAGTCGAGCGGATGGTCGGAGATGTAGAGCTCCATCACGCCCTTGCGCAGCTTCTTCAGCCGATCGGTCTGGGTGTGCACGACCAGGCCCGGCAGCACCGGCGTGGTGCAGGAGGCCGGCGTACCGGCGCGGCCCTCGATCTCGACCACGCAAAGACGGCATGAGCCGAACGCATCCACCATGTCGGTCGCGCAGAGTTTCGGGATCTGGTGACCGGATTCCATGGCCGCGCGCATGACCGAGGTGCCCTCGGGCACCGAGATCTGCTTGCCATCGATGGTGAGCGTCACCATCGTGTTCGATTTGGCGCGCGGCGTACCGAAGTCGATTTCTTCGATCAGAGACATTGTCGTTCTCCTATTCCGCGGCCTGAAGAGTAGTCGGGGTCGGGATGAAATCCTCCCGGAAGTGCTTCAATGCGCTGAGCACGGGGTAGGGCGTGAAGCCGCCGAGGGCGCAGAGTGAGCCGAATTTCATGGTGTTGCAGAGGTCTTCGACGAGTGCGAGGTTTTCGCTCACGCGCTCGCCGTTGATGATCTTCTCGATCGTCTCGACGCCGCGGGTCGAGCCGATCCGGCACGGCGTGCACTTGCCGCAGGATTCGATGGCGCAGAATTCCATGGCGAAACGCGCCTGCTTGCGCATGTCGACGCTATCGTCGAACACGACGATTCCGCCATGGCCGATCAGGCCATCGCGCGCGGCGAAGGCCTCGTAGTCGAACGGGGTGTCGAACAGCGCGCGCGGGAAGTAGGCGCCCAAGGGACCGCCGACCTGCACCGCGCGGATTGGGCGGCCCGTGAACGTGCCGCCGCCGATGTCGTCGACGAGTTCGCCGAGCGTCACGCCGAAGGCTGTCTCGAACAGCCCGCCGTGGCGGATGTTGCCGGCGAGCTGGATCGGCATCGTACCGCGCGAGCGACCCATGCCGAAATCGGCATAGGCCTTGGCGCCCTCGGCCAGGATGAAGGGAATGGCGGCGAACGACAGCACGTTATTGATGACGGTCGGCTTGCCGAACAAGCCGTGATGGGCGGGCAGTGGCGGCTTTGCGCGCACGAGGCCACGGCGGCCTTCGAGGCTTTCCAGCAGCGAGGTCTCTTCGCCGCAAACGTAAGCGCCGGCGCCGACGCGGACCTCGAGATCGAAGCTGTACGTGGAACCACCGATGTTCGCGCCGAGATAGCCGTCGCGCTTCGCAGCCTGGATGGCTGCGTTCATCGCCTCGATCGCGTGCGGATATTCGCTGCGGATGTAGATGTAACCCTTGGTCGCGCCGACGGTGATGCCGGCGGTCGTCATGCCCTCGATGGCGAGGAAGGGATCGCCTTCCATGATCATGCGGTCAGCGAAGGTGCCGCTGTCGCCTTCGTCGGCGTTGCAGACGATGAACTTGCGATCCGCTTTCGCCTGCGCGACCGTCTTCCATTTGATGCCGGTCGGGAAGCCTGCGCCGCCACGGCCGCGCAGGCCCGATGCAGTGACCTCAGTGAGGATCGCATCCGAGCCGAGCGAGAGCGCGCGCTCCAGGCCCTTGTAGCCGCCATGGGCACGGTAGTCGTCGAGCGAGCGCGGGTCGATCACGCCGCAGCGCGCGAAGGTCAGGCGGGTCTGGCGCTTGAGCCAGGGGATCTCGTCGGTGGCCCCGAGCCGCAGCAGATGCGGCGTGTTGCTCGCGAGCGCGTCGAGCAGGGAGGGCACATCGGTCTCGGTCACAGGGCCGAACGCGATCCGGCCCTGCGGCGTCGCGACCTCGACCAGCGGCTCGAGCCAGTACAGGCCGCGCGAGCCGGTCCTGACGATCTCGACGGCAATGCCACGTTTGGCTGCAGCCTGCTCCAGCGCCAGCGCGACCTCGTCGGCGCCGACCGCAAGCGCACCCGCATCGCGAGAGACATATAGACGGATGCTCATCGCTGCGCCTCTGCAACGAGAGCATCGATACGCTTTTCATCGAGTCGGCCGATCAGCCGGCCGTCGAGCATCGCGGAGGGCGCGGTCGCGCACAGTCCGAGGCAGTAGATCGGCTCCAGCGTGACGCGGTCATCGGCCGTGGTGTGGCCGAGCGACACGCCGAGCTTTGCCTCCGCACGCGCAGCCAGCGCGTCGCCGCCCGCCGCCTGACAGGCCTCCGCGCGGCAGAGTTTCAGCACATGGCGGCCGGCCGGCTTGTGGCGAAAATCATGGTAGAACGTGAACACGCCATGCACTTCGGCGCGCGACAGATTGAGCGCGTGCGCCACTATAGGAATGGCTGCCGCCGGCACGTAGCCGAACGCATCCTGGAGTGCGTGTAGAATCACCAGCGTCGCGCCTTCCTGCTTGCTGTGTTCGGCGATGATCTCGGCGCCGCGCGTTTCGTCCCAAGGCTCGTAAACCGCTGTCATTCTTCGTTCTCGACCGGAGCGTCTGCTGATCGCAAACTATTTGGAATCGTTCGAAGATCAATAAAGCTGTCTCATGCTGCGATTGCGGATTCCGATCGATTTGCGATGGCAATCACTCGATTTGAAATTGCGATTGGAGCCGTCCGCCGGGCGGTTTTTGCGTGTTGGAAGGGGGAGGGCATGCTAGCTTGCATGCCGCCACACGATCGGAGGGGATGACGGTTGCTCGACAAGCTTGAACTGCTGCTGGCGCTGGCGAAGGAACGGCATTTCGGCCGGGCCGCCGAAATGTGCGGCGTGACGCAACCGACGATGTCGACCGGGCTGAAGCAGCTCGAGGAGATCCTCGGCGTGATGCTGGTCCAGCGCGGCTCCCGCTTCCAGGGTTTTACGCCGGAAGGCGAGCGGGCGCTGGATTGGGCGCGGCGCATCGTCGGCGATGCCCGCGCGATGCGTGACGAGATCAACGGGCTGAAGCATCAGCTCTCGGGCGAGATCCGTATTGCCGCAATCCCGACCGTGCTCGGTATGGTCGCTGCGCTGACGACGCCGTTCCGCGCCAGGCATCCCGAGGTGCGCTTCAGTATCCGCTCCACGACCTCGTCCGAGGTGCTGGGGTTGCTCGAGAATCTCGAGGTGGATGCGGGGCTGACCTATATCGAGAACGAGCCGATCGGCAAGGTGCGCACCATTCCGCTCTATAACGAGAGCTATCGCCTGCTCACCGCGCCGGATGGAATGTTCGGCGATCGCGAGACAGTGACGTGGAAGGAGGTCGGGCAGGTGCCGCTGTGCCTGCTGACACCCGACATGCAGAACCGCCGCATCATCGACCGCGCGTTGCGCTCCGTCGGCGCGGAGGCGACGCCGACCTTGACCTCGAATTCGCTGCTCGTGCTGTTTACCCATGTGAAGACGGGGCGCTGGGCCAGTGTGATGCCGGCCAAGCTGGCCGAGACGCTCGGCCTGTCCGACACCGTGCGCTCGATCCCGATCACCGATCCCGATGTCAATTACAGCATCGGCATGGTGATCCCGCAGCGTGATCCGATGACGCCGCTGATCGCTGCGCTGGTCAATGTCGCGCGGGAAGTCGCGCCGTCGCTGCAATCGTAGCCATCAGGCCGCAGCCGATATTCCTGACGCCGACTTCATCGCGTCGCGGGGCAGGGTGACGCGCACGACGGTGCCGACCTCCAGCTTTGAGCGCAGCCGCATCGAGCCGCCATGAAGCTGCGCCAGCGAGCGGGCGATCGCCAGCCCCAGTCCCGAGCCGTGATAGGTCTTGGTGAGCTGGCTCTCGACCTGCTCGAAGGGGCGGCCGAGCCGCGCCAGCGAATGCGGCGCGATGCCGATACCGGTGTCGGCGATCATCAGCACGATCCTGTCGTCGAGCTGCCGGCTGCGCACCACGATACGTCCGCCGTCGGGCGTGAACTTCACGGCGTTGGAGAGCAAATTGACGATGATCTGCTTGGTGGCGCGGCGGTCGGCGACGACGGAGATGGATTTCGCGATGTCGGCGTCGAGCGTCAGGTGCTTGTCCTGTGCCCGGCCGGTGACGACCCGCAGGGATTCCGCCAGCGTCTGCGCCAGGTCGAGCTCTTCCATGTCGAGCTTCATGCGGCCGGCCTCGATCTTGGACATGTCGAGGATGTCGTTGATGACTTCGAGCAGGTAATGCCCGCTGGTTAGGATGTCGTGGCAGTATTCCTGGTACTTCTCCGAGCCGAGCTCGCCGAACATGCCCGAGCCCATGATCTCGGAGAAGCCGATGATCGCGTTCAGCGGCGTGCGCAGCTCGTGGCTCATATTGGCGAGGAATTTCGACTTGGTCTGGTTGGCTTCCTCGGCGCGGGTCTTCTCGCGCTGATATTTCTCGGCGAGATCGGCGAGTTCGCCCGCCTGGCGCTCCAGGGCTGCCTGCGAGCGCTTGAGGTCGATGACGGTGGCGCGCAGGCGTAGATCGTTGTCGACCAGCTTCTGCTCGTGCTCCTTGATGCGGGTGATGTCGGTGCCGACGGAGACGTAGCCGCCGTCCTTGGTGCGGCGCTCGCTGATGTGCAGCCAGCTGCCGTCGTCGAGCTGCGCCTCGAAGGTACGCGCGCCCGGGCCCTGGCTCGCAGTCTCGTTGTGCCGGGTGCGGACTTCGGGCATGCGGCCGACCTCGAGCACCGTCTCGTAGGAGGTGCCGGGGATGACGGCGGAGTCGGGCAGCTTGTGCAGGCGCTGGAAGTGCGAATTGCAGAGCACCAGGCGGTCGCTCGCATCCCACAGCACGAAGGCTTCGGGAATGGTCTCGATCGCGTCGCGCAGGCGCAAATCGGCTTCCACAGTCCGCTCGGCGAGGCTCTTCTGCTCGGTGATGTCGACGGCAATCCCGATCAGGTGAACGCTGGAGTCGGTCGCGCCGCTGGTCTTTTCGCAGCGGACGCGCAGCCAGATCCAGTGGCCGTCGACATGCTGCATGCGGAAGGTCTGGTCGATGTGGTCGATCTTCTCGGAGATGAGCTGGTCGGCGATCTCGAACAGATCGATGTCGTCGGACTTCACCAGCGCGTTGACCTCGCCGAAGGTGAGGAGCTCGTTGCGGCCGTCGAGGCCGAGCATCGAAAACATTGACTGCGACCAGAAGATGCGGCCGCGCGACAGGTCCCAGTCCCACAGCCCGCAGCGGCCGCGGTTGAGCGCGGTGTCGATGCGGCCGCGCACGGCGTCGTTGATCAGGTCGCCCTCGCGGGCACGGGTGGACTGCCAGTGGAAGGCGAAGCCGAGGATCAGGACCACGAAGCCGGTGGTGGCCGACAGCGTCACCGACAGCGCGGCGTCCGAGCCCCAGATCGGCTCGTTGCGCTCCTGGATCACGGTGACGAAGCCGGGCAGCGACTTGATCTGCCGCGAGGTCGCCATTGCAGCGTTGCCGTTCGGCAGCGTCATGTCGGAGATGCTGCCGTCGCGCGGGGGCGCCGCCAGCAGTTGCGCCGTCGTGATTGCGTCGAGCAGGCGGTCGTTGCCCGAGGGATCGCTGTCGACCGGGATGCGGGCGAGGATGCGGCGGTCGAGTCCGGCCGAGGTGACGATGACGTGGCGGCCCGAGGCGGTGCCCCAGGATGGAATGAGATCGGGCAGCAGCGCCGGCAGGCTCTCGATGTTCTTCAGCCGCTCCTGTCGCGCGGAGGTCAGGCGGTCGACGCGCTCGGCGAGCAGGTCGGCGAGCGCCGCGATATCATGGCGGATCACCAGCCGCTTCTGGCGTGTCTGGTCGACCACCTGCACGAATGCGCCGAGGCAGATCGTGATCAGGAACGCGATGATGAGCGTCGGCACGGCACGGCGCAGCGCAGGCTCCGCGATCAGGAGCCGATGATAGGCAGGTTTCGCGATCGATTGCGCCAATCCTTTGATCGAATCGGATTGGACGCACGCGTTCGCGGCGTCTGCACGCGACATGCCTAAAGCCCCCTGGAAACCTGCTTGCAACTTGAGTTCGGAAGCAGCCCCACATCGCTTCCGAATCATGGTCGATTTGAATCCAGATTTCGCGGGCTGTCGAGAGTCAACGAATCGTTAACGCGAATTTATTCTTATCCAACGCGCAGTTTGTGCGTCGCGCGTCCGCAAACTTACGTGCGCGGCGAGTCCGAAACGAGAACGTGTGACTCCTCGCACATTCTCTGTCACGCGCGCGGCGGTTCTGCGTGACTGATGACGCGCTTCACGCTCGGGAACGCGCGCCGCAACGCGCGCTCGATCGCATCGACATGCTCGTGCACCCGGATCACGCTCATCGACGGCTCGGCACGGCAGTGAAAGTTGACGATCTCGCCGGCGTCGGTGTTGCGGACGCGGACATTGTGGATGTCGTGGATCTCGCCGCCGGCGGCATATTCCGTCAGGGCGGCCGCAATGACCCGCACCCGTTCCGGTGCGGCGTCGACCCCGAACGGCAGTTCCGGTTCGAGCGGCTCGATGTGGACGTCGACCTCGACGTCCGCGCCGAACTCTTCCTGGATGTTGCGTTCCAGGGTGTTGGCTATGTCATGGGCGGCATCGAGCTGCATCCCGGCGTCGACCTCGAGGTCGATGCTGACGATCAGCTTGGCGCCGAGGTCGTGCACGGTGACGTGGTGGATGGCGAGGCCCGAATTGTGGGAGATGACCATGATGCGGTCGCGCACGGTCTCGTTGTCGCGCGCCACGGGGACTGCGGTGAAGGTGAGGTCGGTATCGCCGAACGCCTTCTCGACGGCTGCTTGCGCGCTGCGCTTGATGTCCTCGACCCGGTCGATGGGGTAAGTCCGCGGCACCTTTGCGATCGTGTCGATAAATGTGGTGGCCCCGACCATGCGCACGCGGAGCCGCTCGACGTCGATCACACCCGGTACGCTGCGGATCGCGGCCGTGGCCGTCTCATGCGCGCCTTCGGGGGCACGGTCGACCAGCGTCTGCACGGTCGAGCCGGCCATGCGCAGGCCGAGCAGGGCGATCATCACGGCCACCGCGGCGGCGGCCGCCGCGTCGCCCCACCAGAAGCCGAGGCCAGCGAGGATCAGGCCCACGATCACGGCGAACGAGCCCATCACGTCGGAGGCGAAATGCAGCGCATCGGCGGCGAGCGCCTGGCTCCTGGTCTCCCGCGCGGCGCGGTGCAGGGCACGGGCGCGCCACAGATTGACGACGATGTCGATCACCAGCACCACGAACGGCACGGCCGAAATGGTCGGCGGCGCGGTTCCCTCGCGCAGCCGGCTGTAGGACTCCACCAGGATGCCGCCGGCGAGCACATAGAGCAGGGCGGTGACGCCCAGCGCCGAGACGCTTTCGAGCTTGCCGTGGCCGTAATGATGCTCCTCATCCGCCGGCTTGTCGGATACCCGCACCACCGCCCAGGTGATGATGGTCGCGACCAGGTCGATCGACGAATGCAGCGCCTCCGAGATCAGCGCCAGCGAGCCGATCGCGATCCCGACCGCGAACTTGGCCGCCGCCATGCCGCCACTGGCGAAGATCGAGATCGCTGCGACCGAGGTCTTGTTATGTTGGGAGCTCATGGCGGGGGATTTAGCAGCCTGTGACTGAACATCAAGCGACGATCCACAGGCGTAGACGCTAGTGAGTTGCAGGAGCGATGACCCCCCTGGTTTTGTAGGGTGGGCAAAGGCGCGGAGCGCCGTGCCCACATCTTTCGGGGACGCTGACACATTGTGGGCACGCTTCGCTTTGCCCACCCTACGAGACCGAGGTCTTTGGCCCCTCGAATGTTAAGGCAGCGTCACGACGATCTTGCCGAGATGCTTGTTGGCCTCCATGTGCTCGAACGCCTTGTCGATGTCGTCGAAAGCGAACACCTTGTCGATCGGCAGCTGCAGTTTTCGTGACTCGACCGCGCCCCAGATGTCCTTCTTGACCTCGTCGAAGATCTCACGGATCTCCGCGATGGTGCGGGTGCGGAAGGTGACGCCGACATAGTCGATGCGGCGCGCCGCGTGCAGGTCGAAGTTAAAATCGGCATGGGTGCCGCCGAGCCGGCCGACATTGACAATGCGGCCTTTTACCTTCGTCGCGGCGAGGTTCTGGCTCGCGACCTTGCCCGAGACCTGGTCCACGATGAGGTCGACACCTTCGCCGTTCGTCGCCTTCAGCACCTCGTCGACCCATGTGGGGTCGGAGGAATCGACCGCGAGGTCGGCGCCATACTCCTTCAGTCGGCCGCGGCGAGCCGCATCGGTCGAGGAGCCGATCACCAGCCTGGCGCCCTTGAGTTTCGCGATCTGCATCGCCATCAGGCCGACGCCGGAGCTTGCGCCCTGGATCAGGACGGCTTGCCCGGGCTGCACGCCGCCGATGGTGACGACGGCGTTGTGCATGGTCGCGAGTGCGACGGGCAGGGTGGCGGCTTCCTCGAAGTTCATGTTCGAGGGCGCGCGGAACAGCCGGCCGTGATCGGCCAGCGTGTATTCGGCAAACGCCGCGCCGCCCGAACCCATGATGCGGTCGCCGACCTTGACGCCTTTGGCATCCGGTCCGAGCGCGGCGACCTCGCCGGCCCATTCCATGCCGAGCACGGTCCCAGCACCGCCGGCCGCGCCATGGGCGTGGCCCTTGCGCATGCCGGTGTCGGCGCGATTGAGGCCACAGGCGCGGACGCGGACCAGCACCTGCGTGCCTTCAGGCCTTGGTTGAGCGACGTCGGAAATTGTAGCGCCACCAGGGCCGTAGACATAAGCCTTCATGTGTTGCTCTCGCTTCTTGCAGTGATTACTCCGCAGCCTGCGCTGTCGGATGAACGATCATGCCTTCGAGCCGGCTGCGGATGATGGCCTCCGCTTCGCGCACGATGCGGGAGATCAGTTCGGCGCAGGTTGGGATGTCCTGGATCAGGCCCTGGACCTGGCCCGCCGACCAGATGCCTTCATCCGAGTTGCCGGTCGCGTAGACCATCTTGCCGCGGGCGCCGGCGACGAGCTCGCGGATGTCCTCGAACTTGGCGCCTTCCTTCTCCATCGCGACGACCTTGGTCGAGATCTCGTTCCTGGCGACGCGGGAAGTGTTGCGCATGGTGCGGAAGATCAGCTCGGTCTCGCGCTCGTCATTGGCGACGATCTTCTCCTTGATGAGCTGATGAATGGGGCTCTCTTTCGTCGCCATGAAGCGGGTGCCCATGTTGATGCCTTCGGCGCCGAGCGCCAGTGCGGCGACGAGGCCGCGGGCGTCGGCAAAGCCGCCGGAGGCGATCATCGGGATCTTGATCTTGTTGGCGGCGGCCGGGATCAGGATCAGGCCGGGGGTGTCGTCCTCGCCGGGATGGCCCGCGCATTCGAACCCGTCGATCGAGATGGCGTCGACGCCCATGCGCTCGGCCGAGAGCCCGTGACGGACGCTGGTGCATTTGTGCACGACCTTGACGCCGTGCTTCCTGAACTCGTCGACATGCTCCTGCGGCTTGTTGCCGGCGGTCTCGACCACCTTGATGCCGCTCTCGATGATGGCGGCGCGATATTCGGCATAAGGCGGCGGCTTGATCGCGGGCAGGATGGTGAGGTTGACGCCAAACGGCTTGTCGGTGAGATCGCGACAGCGGGCGATCTCCTTCCTGAGGTCCTCCGGCGTCGGCTGGGTCAGCGCCGTGATGAAGCCGAGCGCGCCGGCATTGGCGACGGCGGCGACCAGCTCGGCACGCCCGACCCATTGCATGCCGCCCTGGACAATCGGGTGCTCGACACCGACGAGTTTGGTGAACCGTGTCTGCAGCATGATCTGTTTCCTCCGCCTGTGTGGCGCTCTGTTATCGTTTGATGGCGGCAGGATGCCGCCCAGGTCGGGAAAAGTCTATTGGAAGGGCGTGCGGTGGAGGCGGGGCGATCATGCGGGGAGTGCGGGGATTCCGCAGGGCGGATAATTGAGGTGGTAGCACCGGGCGCACGAGGGTTTTTGTGCGCCGCTGCTTCAACACCGACGGAGGATGAGGAGCTTTCGGAGACCATCAACTTGCATTTTCTCGCAAGGCACGCCTTCGCCCTCTCGCGGCGTATTCCGCCCGAGCTTTGCTTGGTCGCATCACCCTTGCGGTAACAAGGGCGCAGGGAAGGCCGGGCGCCGGCTGGCACCCGCAAGTCCGTGCGCCAAAGGAATGCACACGGGGTGGACCACAGGTCAGCCAATCGCCCGGCCTTCCCTGCGCGGTGGTTTACGGCTTACTTCGTGCTCTCCCCGGGGAGCGATGCACTATTGCCCCCGTCGCCCCGCAGATGGCTGACGCGTCCGCCCAGTCGGGCAGCACGCATCACTACAGGACTTGACGCACAGACCCCGGGCGTCAGGACCACACGACTTCGCCGTCCGCGCACGTCCTCGCTGGGCCTTCGAGAGCTGGCGTGTGCTCGCACCCGAAGCCATGCGAAGACGCTGTCGGCGCCGTGTCGCAGGCGCGAAAGCCTGTGCTCACGGTTTCCCGCCCTGCAAGGCTCCCCGCGCTCGACGCCGTCGCGTCCATCGCTGCCTAACCCGCGGTTCGTGACGATCGCGATCCGCCCCTTGTCCCGGGTCAGGGTGTGTCGTAGATACGACAAATCCGAATTTCGGTAAAGTGGAATATTTTGGACGATGGGGATTGACAGGCGGGGTGGGAAATTTGTGCGGGTGTTTTGCCCGACGGGCACTCCGCCAATCCATCGTGCCCCAATTGCTTCGGCATCGTCATTACGAGCGCAGCGAAGAAATCCAGACTCTACCCGTGGAGGGACTCTGGATTGCTTCGCTGCGCTCGCAATGACGGCGTCGCGTGGTGCGCCCTGGGGGGCTACTCCGTCGACAGCCGCACCATCTGGCGGTCGCCGTTCATTTCCTTGAGGCTGTTGACGAAGTTTTCCGGGCGCTGCCAGCGGTAGGGGACCTTCAATCCCATGTACTCGGCGATGTCGCCGATGAAGCCGGTACAATTGGTGGTCTCGGCGTTCCAGACCGGCGAGCTCGCCTGCAGTTTCTTGATATAGGCAAACACGCGCTTGGCGTCGGCTTCGTTCAGATAGACGCGGTAGTTCGCGGTCAGATAGTCCGGGTCGAGATCGCCGTAACTCGCGCCGGTCTCCGCCGGCACCCAGGTGAGGTGACCGAGCACATAGGCCCAGGTGTCGCCGGCCGGCGTGAGCCCTGCCACCTCGACGGCGCGCTCGCTGGTCTTGCCGTACCAGACGAAGGCGTGGCCCCAGCTCGCTGCCGTGCGGGCGCGGAAATCGACGTAGTACGGACCTTTCTCCGCGCGCGCGACCGCGCGCCGCGCCGTTTGCGGCGCCGGCCGTGATGCGGTGTCGGTGGTGGCAAGCGCGTTTGCGTCAGCAACGCGCTTGTTCGCTTCGTGGGCGGAGGCCGAGGGTGTCGTGCACGCGAGCAGGGCCGCGAGCGCGAATCCCGCAAGGATGCAGGGTCCCGATCGATCAGGTTTGTTCGTCACGCTATGCCCCTCGACTGTCGGCCACTCACGCAGAGTCTAGCTTTGCTTCTGCGCGTATTTCGCTAACGCGTCAGTAGCGCGCCGCGACGGGGCCGGGCGCCTTGCCGATCGGGGCCTTTCCAACCGGGCTCTTGCCAATCGGCATCTTGCCGATCGGCGCCTGCTCGGAATAGACGGGAACGGGCTGGCGGCGCGGCAGATCCGCAGCATTCGCAACCGTCACCAGAGCAAGCGTAGCACCCACGACAAATACAATCTTCTTCACAGTCATACCCCTAGAAGGTTTGGTCCAAACACGGCACCGCCGTGCCCCCAGACACGCCTCACAGAAGGGCGGCCGAATGCGACCACAGTGCGGCATCCGCGCGACATGTTGGCGGCATCTGCCGGGCGCGCCGAAATGTGATGTGTCTGAATGTTTCGCCCTCGCGCAACTCGTTCGCTCAGTGATCGGCGCTGAGGCGGAAATGCATCTCGATCTTCGCCGGTGAGGGGTCGCCCGCCACGCGCCAGGGTGAAAAGCCAGGGGTGGGATCAGGATCGGAGGGGAGATCGATCGGCCAGCTCTGCGTCGGCGAACCCGGAAGCGTCAGGCTAACGGCGCGATGACGCGTTTTGTACGACAACGACGTGGAGGCAATGATCGCTTTGCGCTCGCCTTCATGCGCGCGCCAGTTCGGAGGCAAATCGGCATTGGCATACCTGGTCGCTTCCTCGACCTCGATGTGCACATCCTCCGCCTTGTCCGGCAGCGTCATGCCAGCGGGAAGGCGAAACTCGATGTGGAGCGTCATGTAGCCGTGACTGAGATAGGGCGAGCGGATGAGTTCGTACCAGCCCCAATAGCCAAGGATTGCCGCGATGAGTAGAACAGTGAGAGCAAAGGGTGCGGAGAGCCGCGTGGTGCGGTGAGGCGTGGTGTCGGAGGTTTCCGCGGGCGGCTGTGGCGTTGCATTCCGGACCAGGCCGAAGCGCACGAACAGCCAGATGCCGGCGATCAGGCCAACCACACCGCCGATCGGACCGATGTCGAAGAAGGCGCCCATGGCGATGCCGCCATCGCGGTCTGGCCCGGCCAGCGCGATCACCAGTGCGGCAAGGGCGAACCAGCCGGCGAGCGCGCCGAGGAGGGCGGAGAGGAGGCCGAGGATCAAGCGCATGTCCGGATTGGTCGCGCGGATGGGGATCGCGGTTCGAACCATCCCGAAGGATCGGGTGCCTTCACCCGATCCGGTTGAGGCTGTTCCGGATCGTCGAGAAGATGCCGCCGATGTCTTTTCGCAAGCCGTCGAGCGCGTTGAAATTGTCGAAGATGCGGGCGATGCGGTCTTCGACCTCGCGCTTGCTCTTGGTCAGCGCGTCGACGCGCGAGGCGAGGGTGACGTCGCCGCTCGCCTCAATCTCGCCGACGGTTTTGGCGAGGAGATCGCGCGTGGTACCGACGTCCGCGATCATGGCTTCGATTCCGAATACGGGCGCCTTCAGCGGGACGAGGTCAGCCTGCGACTTCGACAGCTCCGCCTTGAAGGCGTTCAGCGTCGCCAGCGTTTCCTGTAACGCGCCGAGGCGCTGGCGCGACTGGAGCACAAAATCGTTCAGCGCATTCTGGCGGTCGACAAGCGTCTTGCCGTCGGCGTCGGTCTCGACACCGGCGAGCGAGCGCTCGAGCTGGGCCTGGCGCTGGCCGAGCTCTTCGAAATCGAGCCCGATGCCTTTTAGGATGTGGAAGCTGTCGTCGATGCGGGCCAGGCGCTGCTCGATCTCGATCTTGTTCTTCGACAGCGTCTCGACGCGGGCGCCGAGAGGGGCTTCGCCGCCGGTTTCGAGCTCGTCGACGCTCTTGGCGAGGCGCTCATGACCGAGGCTCAGCTCGCCGATCAAGGCATTGAGGCCGGCGTCCGACGCGCGCAACGGCACCAGCTCGGCGTGGGACTTCGCCAGATCTTCCTTGTACTGGTTCAGGGTCGCAAAGGTGTTCTGGACGGTGCCGACCCGGGACAGCAGCGTCGATACGTCGCGCGCGATGTCCTTCAGCCGGTCGGCGAGGTTGTTCTTGCGGTCGTCGGTCTCAAGGTTGTGCAGCGAGCGTTCGAGCTGGTTCTGGCGGTCGCGGATCTCGGTGAAAACCGGCTCGACGGCGCGGCGCTGCTCGGCGACCTTGCCGACCATGTCGCGCAGTTCCTGCTGGCGCCGGCGGATTTCGGCGAGCTGGTCGTGCATGTCGGTGGATTCGTTGCGGCCCCGCTGCAGCAGGGCCCGCTGCTCGGTCTCGCCCAGCTTGTCGTGCAGGGCGGAGACGGCCTCCCGCGGATCGCTCTCGATCAGGTGCCGGACGGTGGCGTCGAGGTGGTTTTGCAGGGCGTGGGCGACGACGACATCCTCGCGGGTCTTCTTGAGGCGGTCGCGCAATGTGTCGAGGCGCCGGTCCTGGCGCGAGAGCCGCCAAGCGGAGGCGCCGATCAATGCGAGCGCCAAGGCCAGGATCGCGCCGGTCGCAATGCGTTGCGGGACAGGCAGGCCTCCGAACCAGGCAGGCAGGTGGCCGATATCGTAACCGAGCGCCTGCTGGGCGAAGATCGCAATGGCAGTGAGCAGAACAAACCAGGCAACCAGGAAAAACAGCCACATCGTGACTTCCTCACGCCGGCACACATTATCGCCATAATTGCTATTGGAGAGCGGAACCGAGATCAAGGGCGGCGGAGGCTTGCCGGACAGGTCCAGTCGCACGATCCACGGCTGAATGCGTCAGCCGATCGGTGGAGCGCGGGTGTGGAAGTTGCCGGGTTTTCCTCCGCGGGGGCGCTGGCTCCCTCCGCCGTCATTCCGGGACCCGCGCAGCGCGAGCCCGGAATCCGTTGAACTGCAGTCTCTACCGCCCAATGGATTCCGGGCTCGGCGCTGCCCGCGCCCCGGAATGACAGAGTGCCCTACAGCCGAAACTCGTTGGTCAGCTCGCCGATGCCCTCGATCGCGACGGTTACCGTGTTCACCGGCTCTTTCATCACGCCGACGCCGACCGAGGTGCCGACGGCAATGAGGTCCCCGGGGAGCAGGGTCATGTCATGGGAGATCCTGCTGACCAGCTCCTGCGCGGTGAAGATCATGTCCGATATCGGATAGTTCTGCCGCTCCGCGCCGTTGAGGATGGTGCGCACCACCAGCTTTGCCGGATCGAGACCGGTGGCGATGACGGGGCCGAACGGGCCGTAATCGTCGATGCCCTTGGCCCGTGCCCATTGCGGGAAAGTGGGATCGCTGGTCAGGATGTCGTTGGCGGTGATGTCGTTGACGCAGGTGTAGCCGAAGATGAAGCCGTCCGCTTCCGCCGGCGACACCCGCGCGCAGGTCCTGCCGATGACGATGCCGAGCTCGCCTTCATACGTGGTCTTGCCGTCGTAATAAGAGGGACGGCGGATCACCGCGCCGGGTGTCGTGATGCTGGTGGTGGCCTTCAGGAGGTAGAGCGGCTCCGGCGGCTCGGGCTGGTTGAGCTTGGCCGCGAGCGCGTGAAAATTGTTCCAGAGCGCGACGATCTTGCTGGGCACGCAGGGCGCGAGCAGTTCGACCTCCGACAGCGCCAGCGTTTTGCCGGTGGCTGCATGGCGGCCGAACATCTCGCCCTCATGCACGCTGATGCCTGACGAATTCAGCGTGCCGAAGCCGGTCGTACCGCTCTTGCGGAAGCGGAGCCAATGTTTGATCTCGCCAGCCATCACGCCACCGCCAGTGCACGCGGATCCGATGGCGTCGAGATGCCGTCGTAGAGACCGGCGATGCGGGCGCGCTGGGTCACCATCGCCAGCACGGAATCGAGCGCGGGGGTGGCGACGCCGGTGAGGCGGCCCATCTCCTGCACGACGGTGACGAGCGGGTCGATCTCCATCGGGCGGCCCCGCTCGAGATCCTGGAGCATCGAGGTCTTGTGCGCGCCGACCTTGCGGGCGCCTTCGATGCGGCGCTCGACGTCGACGCGGAATTTGACGCCGAACGTCTCGGCGATGCCTTGCGTCTCCATCATGATCGCGCGCGACAGCGCGCGAGTGGCCGGATCGGTGCAGATCACGTCGAGTGTTGCATGGGTGAGTGCGCTGATCGGGTTGAAGCAGACATTGCCCCACAACTTGAGCCAGATCTCGTCGCGAATGCGGTCGAGCACCGGCGCTTTCAGCCCGGCTGCGACGAAGAGATCGGCGAGGCGTTGCACGTCCGGGGTGGTCTCGCCGGAGGGCTCCCCGAGCGGAAAGTTGTTGCCGTAGACGTGACGGATCACGCCGGGCGCCTCGATCTCGGTGGCGGGATAGACGATGCAGCCGATGGCGCGCTCGGCGCCGATTTCGCGCCACTGCCGTCCGCCGGGGTCGATGCTCTCCAGCGTCGAATTCTCGTATTGGCCGCCATGCTTGTAGAAGTACCAATAGGGGATGCCGTTGACGGCGGTGACGATGCGGGTGTGGGGGCCGAGCAGCGGCTGCATCGTCTCGATCACGCCGGTGATCGAGTGCGCCTTCAGCGTGATGATGATATAGTCCTGCACGCCGAGCTCGGCCGGATCGTCGGTGCAGCGCGGATGCACGGTGTGCTGCTCCTCGCCCGCGAGCAGCGTCAGGCCGCGCTCGCGCATCGCGGCAAGGTGCGCGCCGCGTGCGACCAGGCTGACGTCGGCGCCCGCGCGCGCGAGCTGAACCCCGAGATATCCGCCGATTGCTCCGGCGCCGTAGATGCAGATCTTCATGGAATCCTCGCGAAGCAGCGGAAGCCGGATTTCGGGACGAAAGATCCGGTCCGGCTCGGAAGGCTCCGAGCCGGGTCCGGTAGTCGCAGGGGAAGTGAGGCGCTTTAAGCTGCTTGCGGCGTGCCGTTGATCGCTTCGTCCATGAAGGACGCGATGTCACGCATGCTGATGACCGAGACGAGGCTGTAATCGTCGATGACGGGCAGGTGCCGGATGTGATTCCGGTTCATGAGATGGCGGACGTGCTCGATCGTGTCGCTCGACGTGCAGGATACGAGCTGCTGCACCGAGACGAGCTGCGAGACCTTGACGTTGACGGCATTGGCGCCGTGCTCGGCGACGGCGCGCACGACGTCGCGCTCGGTGAACATGCCGACCGCGGTATTGCCCTCGGAGCGGACCACGTCCTTCACCACCAGTGCGCTGATATTGTTGGCGCGCATCAGCTTGGCGGCGATACCCACGGTTTCGTTCATTCGCACCGTGACAACGCGCGGTGTCTTCTTGCGCAGAATGTCTCCGACCAGCATTGCAACCTCCTTGGGTGAATGATGAAGCAAGTGTGGTATACATAATGCCAATCGTCAAGCACTCGATTTGGCTCATCCGAAAAATCTTGCGGCAGCAATGCTGACGTTTGCCGTAAGCCAAAAAGAAAGGGGCGCATCGCTGCGCCCCTGTCTCACCCGTGCAAGATGCGTGTTCGTTATGCCGTCTCGGTCTTGGCGTTCCCCGTCGCGGCGTTGGCGCTCTCGGCTTCCTTGCCGAGGATGAAGGAGCGGCGCATCGGCTTGATCACGAATAGCGCCATCAGCGCCGCCGTCGCGTTCAGTGCCACCGCGACCACGAACACGGCCTTCCAGCCATACGTGGCCGAGATCACGCTCGCGAGCGGAACGAGCAGGGACGCCGTCCCCTTCGCCGTGTAGAGCATCCCGTTATTGGTGGTCGCGAACTTCGAGCCGAAGGTGTCGCCGCACGTGGCAGGGAACAACGAGTAGATCTCGCCGAACACGCCGAAATAGACCGCGGTGGCGAGCACGAAGACGACAGGCACGTGGCCATAGGCCGACAGCGTCAGCAGCATCAGCGCGGCGGTGCCGAAGGCGATGAACATGGTGTGCTCGCGGCCGATCGTGTCGGAGACGAAGCCGAAGAAGGGCCGTCCGAAACCGTCGAAGATGCGGTCGAGCGAGATCGCGAACGTCAATGCCGCCATCTGGAAGCCGGCGAGCGTGACCGGCGTGTCGGCGATCTTGAAGTCGTGCGCGATCGGGGCGATCTGCGCCGCGGTCATCAGGCCGCCGGAGGCGACCATGACGAAAACGAGATACATCACCCAGAAAATAGGGGCGCGCAGCACCTGGGGCGGTGTGAAGTCGATCTTGGTCTGCGGCAGATTGAGCTGCTTCTTCTTCGGCGGGATCGAAATCCGCGGCGGCTGGATGAAGAAGGCGAGCACGAAGACGATGACGCCCTGGCCGATGCCGAAGGTGAGGAACGCGTGCTGATAGCCGCTCGTTGCGATCATGGCGGCGATCGGCACGACGGTGAGTGCAGCGCCTGCGCCGAAACCGGCGGCAGTCGCACCGGCGGCAAGGCCCCGGCGATCGGGAAACCATTTCAGCGCGTTGCCGACGCAGGTGCCGTACACCGCGCCCGCGCCCATGCCGCCGATGATCGCGGCCGCGTAGAGCAAGGTGAGGCTATCGGCATAGGAGTTGAGAATCCACGACAGCGCGATCATGACGCCGCCGAACATGATGACGATGCGCGGGCCGTATTTGTCGACGAACCAGGCCTCGATCGGCACCAGCCAGGTTTCGGTGACGACGAAGATGGTGAAAGCGAGCTGGATCGCGGCGCGTCCCCAATGGTGCGCGTGATCGATCGGATCGACGAACAGCGTCCAGCCATATTGCAGGTTGGCGATCATCGCCATGCAGACGATGCCCATGACGAGCTGGAGCCAACGGAAACCTGTGCGAAGAGGCGCGGCTGTGACAGCGCCATCGGTGCTGGAAATCATCAAAAACCTCCCGAGCGCCTGTCTGGTTCGGCACCGGTCACAAGATGACCTGATGTCGCAATATTGTGGCTTATCGTCGCAAGCGCGATCGCGAGCTTGGTATACCATATCCCAGATTGCAAGCCTTATCTTGGCGGGCCGGCGACAAAATGCGAGTTCCGTTTGCAGCACGGCGGGATCGCGCAAGCTTCGCGCAAAACGAAGACGCCCCGCCCCGCGGGCGGGGGGGGGGGGGGGGGGGGGGGGTTTGGGGGGGGGGGGGGGGGGGGTTGGGGGCCCCCCCCCGGGGGCCCGGGGGGGGGCCCCCAAAAAACGGGGGGGGGGGGGCGCGCGCGGGGGGGGCCCCCCCCCCCCCCCCCAAACCCCCCCCCCCCGGCGGGGGGGCCGGGGCGTCTTGCGCGAGAAGCGCTTTTGGAGTGCGTCAGACGGTCGATTGCGCGACCACGACCTTGCGCCAGGGCTTGAGCACCGCGATCGCCAGCGCCGAGGCCAGGATGTTGGCGCCGGCCGCGATGATGAACACGTTGTCCCAACTGCCCGACGACTGCTGCATGTAATTGCCGATCGGGACCAGCAGCGCGGCCGTCCCCTTCGCGGTGTAGAGCAGGCCGGCATTGGTGGTCGCGAACTTGGCGCCGAACGTGTCGGTACAGGTCGAGGGGAACAACGAGTAGATCTCACCCCAGGCGAAGAACACGAAGCCCGAGAGCAGCACGAACCAGAGCGGATCGTGGCCCCAGAGGTAGAGCATCCAGATGCCGATACCTTCCATCCCGAAGGCGATGAACATCGTGTTCTCGCGGCCGATCATGTCGGAGATCCAGCCGAAGAACGGACGCGTCAGGCCGTTGAGCACGCGGTCGATCGTGGCCGCGAAGGTCACCGCGGTCATCGTCACCGCCATCAACGTGACCGGCACGTTGTCGATCTTCCAGTCGGCCGCGATCGGCTTCAAATTGGCCGTCACCATCAGGCCGCCGGCGCCGACGATCACGAACATGAAGTACATCAGCCAGAAGATCGGCTGACGCAGCACCTCGGTCGGCTGATAGTTGCGGCGGCTCTGTTGCAGATTGGCGTTCGCCACCACGCTCGGCACCTGGCCTGCCTTCGGCGCCAGCAGGAAGAAGGCGAGGATGCAGATGATGATGCCTTGTCCGAGGCCGAAATAGAGGAATGTGGTCTGGAAGCCGCTGTCCTTGATCATGGCCTGGATCGGCGCGACGGTGAGCGCGGAGCCTGCACCGAAGCCCGCGGCGGTGATGCCCGCGGCAAGACCGCGCTTGTCCGGAAACCACTTCAAGGCGTTGCCGACGCAGGTGCCGTAGACGCCGCCGGCGCCGATGCCTGCGATGATCATGCCGAGATAGTAGCCGTTGAGCGTGGTCGCCTCCGCGTTGATCGCCCAGCCGGCGGCACAAAGCACGCCGCCGACCAGCACCACGATGCGCGGACCGTATTTGTCGACGAACCATCCTTCGATCGGCACGAGCCAGGTCTCGAACAGCACGAACAGCGTAAAGGCCCATTGGATCGACGCGCGATCCCAGCCGAATTTCTTCTGGATGTCGGGGACGAAGAACGTCCAGCCATATTGATAGTTGGCGATCATCACCATCGCCGCGACGCCAACCGCCAACTGCGTCCAGCGATACGTGTCGCTAACGCGCGCGGCTGTCGGGGCGGTTGCTTGCACCATGTCCGTCATAAAGCCTCCCGTGGCGCCTCTCATTTTTCTGCGAGCGCTGGAACGGCATTCTTGTATGCATTATGCCAAGCTTCAAGCGCTGGTCCGGTCACCGTGCGCAAATGCCGCAGCACCTTGCCCGGTGGCGGCTGTGACTCAGGACAGCACAAGTAGAAATGGCCCCGTCATCCGGGGCCATTCATCAAAAGTCGTATGCGAACCGATTTAAAACCGTGCCGCTGCGCGGCGGCGCGGGAGGCTGCCCGGCTTACAGGCCGAAGCGCGGCAGGTCGCCATTGTGATTCGAGATCTCGGCGCTCGCCATCAGGAGGCGGTCGATCGTGGCCATCAAGCGGGCGAACAGCGAGGATGAGGGCGCGAGAGCGACGGAAGCGGTCTTGGACATCGAAAATCCCTTTCTTGAGACGGTCAGTGCTGCTGTCTCATTTCGAAGGGCAATCTATGTATACCAGATGCCAATGTCTATACATGCCATTGCATAGCAGCATTTAGCTCTTCGCATTGCAGCATAATAATCCGTTAAATGGGCCGATTTGAGCGGGGATATGCCCAAACCCCGCCGAAACTGAACCATTTGACCGTCGATGTCCAAAAACGGAGCCTTGGCAGCGGCACACGAAGCCGCTAGTGGTCTGCCCCCTTCCAATCATCTGTCAGAGTGGTTCATGTCGAGCGCCTCGCCCGCCGTCTCGATCGGCATCGATTTTGGGACCAGCAACACGGTCGTGGCCCTTGCGGCGGACGACCGCCGGGTCGAGGCCATCCGCTTCGACCATGGCGGACAGCGCCACAGTGTCTTCGTATCGGCGCTGTGTTTCTGGGAGGACCGGCCGGGAGCCGGCGCCCAGGCCGAAGGCGGCCCGTGGGCGATCGAGCAGTTCCTGGAAGGGCGGCATGTCTACCGCTTCCTCCAGTCGTTCAAGACCTTCGCCGCGAGCTCCAGCTTCAACACCACCCAGGTGTTCCGGCAGCGCTACAAGTTCGAGGACATTTTGGCGGCGTTCCTGCGGACGCTGGCGCGCCATGGCGGCGATAAATTCGGCTTCGAGACGTCCACCATCACGGTCGGTCGCCCCGTCCGCTTCGCCGGCGGCAATCCTGACGAGGCGCTCGCGATGCAGCGCTACCGGGCCGCGTTCGAGCGCCTTGGCGCCGGCCACGCGCGCTATGTCTACGAACCCGTGGGCGCAGCGTTCTCCTTCGCTCGCCGCCTGGAGCGGGATGCGACCGTGCTGGTTGCGGATTTCGGGGGCGGTACCAGCGATTTCTCCGTGATGCGGTTCTCGCGTGCCGGCGGCGCCTTGCGCGCCGAGCCGCTCGGCCATGCCGGCATCGGGATTGCGGGCGACACGTTCGATTACCGCATCGTCGATCACGTCGTCTCGCCGCGGCTGGGCAAGGGCTCGAGCTTCCGCTCGTTCGACAAGGTGCTGCCGATCCCCACCGGCCACTACACCAATCTCGCGCGCTGGCATCAGCTTGCGATGATGAAGAGCAACGGCGACCTGCGCGAACTCCGGGAGCTTGCGCGCACCGCGGTGAAGCCGGCTCTGCTCGAGGATTTCATCACCATCGTCGATCTCGACCTCGGCTTTTCGTTGTACCGCGCGGTATCCGACGCCAAGGTCGCGCTGTCGGCGCAGGATCAGGTGGAGTTCCGCTTCAAAGGCGGCGGGGTCGACATTGGCTCGACCATCACGCGGAAGAATTTCGAAGCCTGGATTGCCGACGATATCGCGAGGCTCGGGGCCACCGTCGACAAGGTGCTTGGCGAAGCCGGCATCACCGCGCGCGAGATCGAAAAGGTGTTTCTGACCGGCGGCACGTCCTTCGTGCCGGCCGTTCGAAAACTGTTCGCCGAGCGGTTCGGCAACGAACGGCTGATGTCGGGCGATCAGTTCGAGTCGATCGCCTACGGCCTTGCTTTGATCGGACACAGCCCGGACCCCGACCGCTGGACCGCAAGCGGCGGGATTGCGCCGAAGGCAGGGGCGTAGGCTCGCTGAGATGACACTCGATCGCTGGTTCCCGTCGTGAGCTGGCCATCGCACTTGGCGACCGTTTCGGCGGCCCATCCTTCGAGACGCCCGCCTTTGGCGGGCCCTCAGGATGAGGTCGGAGTATGTGGCCGCAGTCTCGACGAGCGCTGTTGCCGCTAGCCTCATCTTGAGGAGACCGCGGAGCGGTCGTCTCGAAGGACGAGGCGCTCGCTCTACCTCAGACGCTATTGCTTGATCTCAGGCTCGACGAGCTTCGCCAGATTGCGCAGCGATTCCTGCCAGCCGAGATAACAAGCCTCCGGCGGAATGACGTCGGGGATGCCGGCCTGCGTGATATCCAGCTCAGTGCCGACGGATACCTTCTTCAGGATCACGGTGACCTGGATTTCGCCGGGCAGATTGGGGTCGTCGAACCTGTCGGTGTAGCGGAGACGTTCGCCGGGAACGAGCTCGAGATATTCGCCGCCGAAGGCGTGGCTGTTGCCCGTCGTGAAGTTACGGAACGACATCTTGAACGTACCCCCGACCTTCGGCTCGAAATGATGGACCGTGCAGGTGAAGCCGTTCGGCGGAAGCCATTTCGCCAGCGCATCCGCCTCCAGGAAGGCGCGATAGACTTTCTCCGGGCTGGTCGTCAAAACGCGGTGCAGGCGGACAGTGCTGGGCATGATCATCTTCCTCATGAATCGCCGGGCTCGACGTCAGCGTCTATTGCCCATTCATGTCTAGATGACGGATCAGATACCGCCGATCCGACAGGGCGTCTCGATTTTTTTGATGGATGATTGGCAGACTGCCGCCACGTCGTGCGGCGTCATGGTGAATGCGAGATTGTAGCCGGGGATCGTCGGATTGTTCCGCCCGCCTGCGGCTGATGCGCCGACGGCGAAAGCTGGCCGGCGATCACGCGCTCGACTGCATCGGTCGCACTTATTGATCGAGTCGAATCTGCGCGGTTTTGACGATGTCCTGCCAGCGCGCGATCTCTTCGGTCATCCGTCGCTTGAGCGGTTCGGGGCCTCGCTGGTCCGGCGGTGGCAGGATCAAGCCTACCAGTTCGAGCCGTCTCCGCACGCCGTCATCGTCGAGCGCTGCGCAAAGCGCATCCGAGAACCGGTCGCGAATGGCGTCAGGCGCGCCTTTCGGCAGGTAGAACGCGAACCAGCTCGATGCGACAAACTGTGGAAGCCCTGCTTCCCTGGCCGTCGGTGTCTCCGGCAATTGCGGAACCCGCGCTGCGGCCGAAACGGTCAGGAAACGCAGATTGTTGTCACCCAGGAAGGGAAGAACGTCGCCCAACAATCCACAACTGAAGTCGCTGCGGCCGGCGATCAGGTCGGTCATCGCCAGTGCTGATCCCCGATATGGCACCTCGACCGGCTTGAATCCGATCACGGAGGTGAACAGCAGACAGCTGATGTGGCTGATCGAACCGACACCCGCATGGGCCAAGGTGAGGTCCGGGCCGCGCGCCTTGGCGATCGCGATGAACGACGCCATGCTGTCCGCGCCAAGGTCGCGGCGAGCGACGACGAGGATCGGCGTTTCCGCGACCAGGCCAATCGGCGTGAAATCAACCAGCGGGTCGTAACGCAGATTCGGATACAGCGCGACCGATGCCGCATGCGTCCCGACGTGACCGCTGACGAGCGTATAACCGTCGGGCGCGCTTTTTGCGACGCGCGCTGAGCCGGTCGTGCCGCCCGCCCCGGCGATGTTCTCGACAATGATCGGCTGCCCGAGTTTTCGCGACATGTGTTCGGACACGATCCGGCTCATCACGTCATTCGGGCCGCCAGCCGCGAACGGGACGATCAACGTGATCGGCCGTGATGGGAAGGGCGACTCGGCATGTGCCGCATTCAACATTGACAGCATCGCAGCTGCGAGGAGGGCCGTATGCTTGCGTTTCAGAATCATATGGCCTCACTCCGCATCAGGGGCGTCGTCTTGCGCAGCACTGGCCGGTCGATCGGCACAGGCCGCGAGGACACGATCGACCTCACGGGCGGACAGGCCGATGTATCGAGCCGGGTCCGCAGCCGCCTCGATCTCATGCAGGGCGATGTGGGCCGTCACGGCCGGATCGCGCGAAAGGCTCTGGGCCAATGTCAGGCCCGAAGCGATCGCGTGCGTGCATGCCGCGCTCACCATCTCGTGCGCATGATGGCGCCCGACGTGTAGAGCCAGCGCCATCATGACGGCCTCGGCGGCGATGAGACCCTGTGTCCGCCCGAGATTGGCCTGCATCGCATCGGGTCTGACGACCAGTCCGCCGCAGAGGCGAACAGCGTTGTCCAAGGCCCGGGAGACCAGTACGAATGCTTCCGGCAGCAGCGACCATTCGGCCTGCCACGGTCCCGTCGCCCGTTCATGGTCGTGGACCGAAGCGTCGAGCATGGCGCTCGCGAGCCGGCGCAACGACAGTCCGGTGCTGAGAATCTGCTCACAGATGATTGGGTTGCGCTTGTGCGGCATGGTGCTGGAGGCGCCGTGGCCCTGGCCGCCTGGCTCCAGCACTTCGCCGACCTCAGTCTGCGCCATCAACACGACATCGGTCGCGATCTTGCTCAAGGTCGCGGAGATCAGCCCAAGCAGGCAAACCGTCTCGGCCAAACTATCGCGCGCGGCGTGCCATGCCACCAGAGGTTCGCCGAGTTCGAGTTCGCTGGCCAACGCAGCGCGGACGCTGTCGCCATTGTCGCCGAGTGATGCGAAAGTGCCGACCGCACCGCCGAACTGGACCTGGAGGACTCTTGGTTTGAGTTCGGCGAGACGTTGCCTGTGGCGCAGCAGGCCCGACAGCCAGACGGAAACCTTGAATCCGAAGGTGATCGGAATCGCGTGTTGAAGTTTCGTCCTGCCGACCATGGGCGTATCGCGGTGGGTACGCGCCAGATCCGCAAGCGTCGATATCAGGCGCTCCAGATCGCGGTGGATGAGCTCGAGCGCGTCGCGGATCTGCACCACGAGCGCGGTGTCCATGATGTCCTGACTCGTGGCGCCCCAATGGACGAATTCGCCATGGGGGTTGCCGGTGAGTCGGATCAACTGCTCGACCAGATTCACGACCGGCAAACCAGCGCGCAAAGTTCCCGCCGCCAATTCGTCGAGGTCGAGTAGTTCAGCACGTGCAGCGGAGGCGATCGCAGCAGCAGCCTCGGCAGGAATCACACCGAGCTGCGCTTGAACCTTCGCCAGCGCGACCTCGACCAGAAGCATGGACTCAAGCGAATTGCGCTCACCGAAAATTGTGCGCATCGGGGCGGTGCTGAAAATGTCGGCGAGGTGACGGCTGCTGAAGACCGTTCCGGGTTCGAAACTCAGCATGGCCGTATCGCGATCATGGATGAGCGAACGCGCGCGCGTTCAAACCAGTCGGCAAGCCTCAATCCGAGCTCATGAATGGCGACTCTTACCTTGCGGGCGTATGGCGACGTCTGAGTAAAAAATAGCCGCATCGGTCGGTATCGGTCCCTCCGTCGTCGCGCTCCATTGCGCGCCGTACGGCTTGGCATCGATCAAGCCTAGATTACCCCCTCGTTTTGTGAAAATGCATTATTGCGATACATGCGTTCTGAATTGGAGAACGCGTCGAGCGCCCCCAAAATACTCTGAATTCGGATATTGCAAACCGTGATCGGGTTGGGTTGCAGATCGTCGCCGAGAAAATCAGAGCCGCTACGAAAGCTTCATCGGGCGCGATCTGGTCTCCGTGCGGCGGAGCCGACGCATGTGGCGCTCGGCAGCCCTCCCAGAGCAGCTGGCGCCGAACGATGAGTGCTCGGCAGCGTGGCGTCATGTCCCTAGCCGGGCTCCCGAGGCGTTAAATTCGGTCAAGCCTTGCAAATGGTGAGGATGAGGTATACGTTGAGGCTGTTCGTTCAGCCGCTGTGCCTTGTTGAATGCGCCCGCGGGCTCCTTTTCCATAGACATCGACGAATAGAATTTGTTCTGCGTGACGATCACGCGGAACCTGCGCGTATGCGCTTTGGAGAAGAAAATGACGACAGGTACTGTGAAGTGGTTTAACGGCCAGAAGGGCTTTGGATTCATTCAGCCGAACGACGGCGGCAACGATGTGTTCGTTCACATCAGCGCGGTCGAGCGGGCTGGTCTTGCAGGTCTCGCTGAAGGCCAAAAGGTCAACTTCGAGCTCAAGACCGACAAGATGCGGGGCAAGGTCAGCGCTGAGAATCTCTCGCTGGCCTAAAGCCTTGGTGCCGTTTCACGGATGTACTGAAACGGCCATGCCACCCGCTCGATCCCAGGATTGAGCGGGTTTTTGTCCGTTGCAGAGCAGGGTGAATAATGAGCGCCAAGAGACCGGCCGAACCGTCACCCGAAAGCATCGCGCGTACTAACCGTCAGCGTTTGGCCGCTGAGGAAGGCGCTCGGGCGATGGTGGATGTTGGAAAGCAAGCCGTCGATGTTCGCAAGAACATGGCGCGGCTTCGAGAGCTGCGCGAAGCCAAGGAAGCGGCAGACGCCGCCCTTCAGGCATCGTTGCCCGCGGCCACCCCGACGAAACGCAAGAAGAAGGTGACGCCATAGCTGCCTTCCATTGCGGCGACGACAATTCGGAGAGGGCCGATCACATGCCAAAGAGTGCGGATCGTGCCTAGAATCAAGTCGGATGGCGGTGGCACCATCACCTTCTTTCTCGCGCTTGGCGCAGGACGACAGATGTGCCGTCTTGCGACGACGTTCCTGACGCAGAAGCAGGCTTTCAGTTATCTTCGCAAGAACCGGACCGAGTTAGAGCGCATGGCGCGGGCGCAGCTCGCTTCCGGGGCAGTTGAAGACGGAATCGTCGTGCTCTCGATGCTGTAGATCAGGCGGATTTCGGCGCCCCCGCTTCAGCGGAATTCGCCGTCGGAGCCTGGTACCGTCCGCGCTTATTCGGAACGGCTTCCCGGCTTCGCTTCGCGGGCCAATCGCTCCGCTTTCAGCCGTTCGCGATTTTCGTTGAAGGAGTTCTGGTCCTTCGCATAATCATTGATCGGCTTCTGCGTTGTCGCAGGCTTGAACGCCTTGTTGGCTTCACGCTTGGCGCGATCAGAGGATTGATCTTTCGACATTTAAGCCCTCAATTTGATCAAAGAGCGTGGTCCTGGCGAGTGCCGGACGCGACGCCACCCGTGCCCGAACTGAAAGGCCGACTTGCCATCCTCGGAAGCGAAGGCGACCAGTTCTTCAGCGTGGGGCAGGGTCTTTGCGAGGCGTGCTGCACTCGCTGTGGAGATGGCATGCTAGCATTTCCGGGCATGCTCTCATTCCCGGGAGCACGCCGGTCGAGGGAGCAACGGCCGGCCGCCGCGTCTGTTCCTCGCGAACCAATCTTTAATCCAGCCTTCGCGGCGCGGCAAGCGTGCCGATCGTGCGATGCAGCCCCTTCCGCGTCAACAAAAAGGCCGCCGAAGCCGGCGGCCTTTCGCGTTGTAAGATGAGCCCGCTTACTCGGCGGCCTGCTTTTGCGGCGGATCGAGCGCGCCGGATTTGTGGATATCGGCCACCTGATGGTCCGAGAAGCCAAGCACGGTGCGCAGGATCTCGTCGGTGTGCTCGCCGAGCAGCGGGGAGCGCTCCACATCGCTGGGGGAGTCCGACAGCTTGATCGGGTTGCCGACCGAGATGTACTTGCCGCGGGTGGGGTGGTCGACCTCAACCACGGTGCCGGTCGCGCGCAGCGACTGGTCCTCGGCGATCTCCTTCATCGACAGGATCGGGCCGCAGGGGATGTCGTCCTTGTTGAGGATTTCCATCGCCTCGAACTTCGTCTTCGTCATCGTCCACTGTTCGATGCGGCCGAAGATCTCGTTCAGGCGCGGCAGGCGGACGGCCGGCTTGGCGTAGTTCGGATCGGTCTTCCAGGAGGGCTCACCGATCACGTCGCAGATCTTCTCCCAGACCGGGGCCTGGGTGATGAAGTAGATGTAGGCGTTGGGATCGGTCTCCCAGCCCTTGCACTTCAGGATGCGGCCGGGCTGGCCGCCGCCGGAATCGTTGCCGGCACGCGGCACGGCATCGCCGAACGGAATGCCTTCGCCGAACTGGCTGTATTCCTTGAGCGGGCCGTGGGCGAGGCGCTGCTGGTCGCGCAGCTTGACGCGCGCGAGGTTGAGCACGCCGTCTTGCATCGCAGCCGTCACCTTCTGGCCCTTGCCGGAATGGGTGCGGTGATAGAGTGCGGTGACGATGCCGAGCGCCAGATGCAGACCGGTGCCGCTGTCGCCGATCTGCGCGCCGGTGACCAGCGGCAGCCCGTCGCGGAAGCCGGTGGTGGAGGCGGCGCCGCCGGTGCACTGTGCGACGTTCTCATAAACCTTGCAGTCTTCGTACGGTCCGGGGCCAAAGCCCTTGATCGAGGCGACGATCATCTTCGGGTTGATCGCCTGGATCTTCTCCCAGGGGAAGCCCATGCGGTCGAGCACGCCGGGGCCGAAGTTCTCGACCAGCACGTCGCACTTCTTGATGAGCTCGGTGAGGACTTCCTTGCCCTTGGGGTTCTTGGTGTCGAGCGTGATCGAGCGCTTGTTGTGGTTGAGCATAGTGAAATACAGGCTGTCCACGTTCGGGATGTCCTGCAGCTGGCCGCGGGTGATGTCACCCACGCCCGGGCGCTCTACCTTGATCACGTCGGCGCCGAACCAAGCGAGCAACTGCGTGCAGGTCGGCCCGGACTGGACGTGGGTGAAGTCGAGAATGCGAACGCCCTCGAGCGCTTTTGTCATCGTGTTGCTCCTGTTACTCTTCTGTTTCCGTCATGCCCGCGAAGGCGGGCATCCATTATTCGCTGAAGGTTCAGTTGGGCCTCAGTGCTCGCCTCAAGGATGATCTGGCGATTACTGGATTCCCCGCCTGCGCGGGGAATGACCCGGCGGCTGGTTACTTCTTCTTCTGCAGAACGCTCTGCGGATTGAGGTTGCCGATGCGGCCGCTCTCGGAACCGGCGGCCGGATCGATCACGGCGTTGATGAGCGTCGGCTTGCCCGAGGCCATGGCTTCGTTGACGGCGCGCTTGAGCTCGTCCGGCGAGGTGGCGTTGACGCCGACACCGCCGAAGGCTTCCATCATCTTGTCGTAGCGGGCGCCCTTGACGAACACCGTCGTCGCCGGATCGGCATTGGCGCCGTTGACGTCGGTGCCGCGATAGATGCCGTCATTGTTGAAGATGACGACGCAGATCGGCAAATTGTAGCGGCAGATGGTCTCCACTTCCATGCCGGAGAAGCCGAAGGCCGAGTCGCCTTCCACCGCGAGCACGGGATGGCCGGTCTCGAGCGTAGCCGCGATCGCCTGGCCCATGCCGATGCCCATCACGCCCCAGGTGCCGACGTCGAGACGCTTGCGTGGGCGATACATGTCGATGACGCCGCGGGCGAGGTCGAGCGTGTTGGCGCCCTCGTTGACGAGGATCGCCTCGGGATGATCCTTGATGACGTTCTTCAGCACGCCGAGCGCGCCGTGATAGTCCATCGGCGATTTGTTGTTCATGAGCTTCGGCGCCATCTTGGCGACGTTCTCTTCGCGCTTGGTCGAAATCGCCTTGGTCCATTCGACCGGCGGCGCGGTCCAGCCCGACGCCATCGCCTGGTTGAAGGCGGAAACGACCGAGCCGATGTCGCCGACGACGGGCGCGACGATCTCGACGTTGGAGTCCATCTCGCGCGGTTCGATGTCGACCTGGATGAACTTCTTGGGCGCTTCGCCCCAGTTCTTGCCCTTACCGTGCGAGAGCAGCCAGTTCAGTCGGGCGCCGATCAGCAGCACGACGTCGGATTCCTTCAGCACCGTCGAACGGGCGGCGCCTGCGCACTGCGGATGCGTGTCGGAGAGGAGGCCCTTGGCCATGCTCATCGGCAGGAAGGGAATGCCGCTCTTCTCGACGAAGGTCTTGATCTCCTCGTCGGCCTGCGCGTAGGCCGCGCCCTTGCCGAGGATGATGAGCGGACGTTTTGCGCTCTTCAAAACATCAAGCGCGCGCTTGATCGAAGCGGGCGAGGGGATCTGCGCGGGAGCCGCGTCGATCACCTTGACCAGCGACTTCCGGCCGGCATCGGCGTTCATCACCTGGCCGAACAGCTTTGCCGGCAGGTCGAGATAGACGCCGCCCGGACGGCCGGAGACGGCGGCACGGATGGCACGGGCAAGACCGATGCCGATGTCCTGGGCGTGCAGCACGCGATAGGCTGCCTTGCACAGCGGCTTGGCGATCGCCAGCTGGTCCATTTCTTCGTAGTCGCCCTGCTGGAGGTCGACGATCTCGCGCTCGGAGGAGCCTGAGATCAGGATCATCGGGTAGCAGTTGGTGGTGGCGTGCGCGAGCGCGGTGAGACCGTTGAGGAAGCCGGGAGCGGAGACGGTGAGGCAGATGCCGGGCTTCTTGGTGAGGTAGCCGGCGATGCCCGCCGCATAGCCGGCGTTCTGCTCGTGGCGGAACGAGATCATGCGAATACCGGCCGCCTGGGCCATGCGGCCCAAATCCGTGATCGGGATGCCCGGCACATTGTAGATGGTGTTGATGCCGTTCAGCTTGAGCGCGTCGATGACGAGATGAAAGCCATCCGTCAATTCCTGCTCGGTGCCCGGTGCTTCGGACTTGGTCGCGGTATTCAGCATGGGCCTTGTCTCCCTGGTCTCAAGATGCCGTTTCAGGCTTTAGGGGCGATGCCTCGCCCTTCTGGTGAACGTTGCTGGCTAGAAGAGTTCCTGACCATGCGCTTCGACGTAAGCGGCAAGGCCAAGGGTGTGATCGCGGGCGCGCTTCTCGGCGAGCTCGGTATCGCGCGCCTCCAAGGCTTCGATCATGCCGAGATGCTCGGGGAGCGACGTCGCGGTACGGTCCTTGCGTCCGATGGTCAGTTGCCGATAGCCACGCACGTGCAGCAGCAAGTCGTTGGTGAGATCGACCAGCACCGGTGATTCCGACAGCGAGATCAGCGCCTGGTGGAAGGCGATGTTGGCGCGCGAATATTCCTCGACGTGATCCTCGGGCAGGCGGTCTTTACCAAAATCCTTGAAGTAGTCGCGCAGCGCCGTGATGTCTTTCTTTCGCGCTGTGGCGGTGATGAGGCGGGCCGCCATGCTCTCCAGCGCCGCCCAGGCGCGGATCATGTCGACGATCTCGCTCTTGGTCCTCCGCACCACCATGATGCCGCGGCGCGGGACCGTCTTCACGAAGCCGTCCTGCTCGAGCATCGCGATGGCTTCGCGGATCGGCGTGCGGCTCACACCCAGGCGCTCGGACAACGCCCGCTCGTCGAGCATCACCGGCTCGGGTGTCGAGTAGATGTCCATCTTGAGGATGGCTTCCTTCAAGGCGTCATACGCCTTGTTCTTGAAGCTCGACTCCGGGGCAATACGAACGATTGCGATATCTGCCTCGGCCATGTTCGGCAACGCCTTGGTTGGTTTCCGCAGTGACACGACGAATCTCCTCCAGTGGGAGTCGTCTTTTACAGGATTATTAACGGGAAAGTTTTTGGCATACCAAATACCAGAATGTCAAGCTGCCTATTTTTTGCAGCGTTCTAAGGTGCGCTGCAGCTTGACAAGTTGGCTTCTGGCATACCAAATGCCATCGCCAGCCATTTTTGATCCAAGCCGGCGGAGTAATCTCGGCTTTATGCCACTCCGTTCCGCGACATGGAACAGAGCGCGGCGAATGGAAAGCATCACGGGCAGCCGCAACACGCGCGCGCTTTGAGAACGCAAGAACCAAGGTCAAGGGAGAGCCACATGTCCAATTCCAAAGATGCCGTCCGCAAGGTGCTTGACCAGGTCAAGGCGGACAAGCGCACCAGCCTGACCGCGCCGGAAGGCAAGCTGGTCTGCGACGCCTACGGCATTCCAGTGCCGAAGGAGGGTGTGGCGAAATCGGCCGGCGAGGCCGGCAAAATGGCCGCCTCGATGGGCTTTCCAGTGGTGATGAAGATCGTCTCGCCGGACATTCTCCACAAGACCGAAGCCGGCGGCGTCATCGTCGGCCTCAAGACGGCCGAAGACGCCGAGAAGGCCTACGAGACGATCCTGTCCAACGCCAGGAAGTACAAGTCCGACGCCAAGATCGAGGGCGTCCAGGTGCAGCAGATGCTGGCCGGCGGCACCGAAGTGATCGTCGGGTCGATCACCGATGCCTCGTTCGGCAAGCTGGTTGCCTTCGGCCTCGGCGGCGTGCTGGTCGAAGTCCTGAAGGACATCACCTTCCGCCTCGCGCCCGCGACCAAACAAGACGCGCTGTCGATGCTCGACGGCATCCAGGCGCATGAGATTTTGAAGGGCGTTCGCGGCGGCGAGCCGGTGAACCGCACCGCGCTTGCGGATGTCATCGTCAAGGTCTCGCAGCTCGTCACCGATTTCCCCGAGATCGTCGAGCTCGATCTCAACCCGGTGTTCGCGACGGCCAAGGACGCGATCGCGGCCGACGTCCGCATCGTCGTCGACTTCGCTTACGTGCCCAAGCCGAAGCCGCGCCCGACCGAAGAGATCGTCGCGGCCATGAGCCGCATCATGCAGCCGAAGGCGGTTGCCGTGGTCGGCGCTTCGGCCGAAGACGGCAAGATCGGCAATTCCGTGATGAAGAACCTCATCAACGGCGGCTACAAGGGCGACATCTACCCGATTCATCCCAAGGCCGCCGAGATCCTCGGCTACAAGGCCTATAAGAGCGTCAAGGACGTGCCCGGCGTGATCGACACCGCAGTGTTCGCCATTCCCGCGAAGTTCGTCGCCGCGGCGCTCACCGAATGCGGCGAGAAGAAAATTCCCGGCGCGGTCTTGATCCCGTCCGGTTTCGCGGAAGCCGGCGCGCCGGAGCTGCAGGCCGAGATCGTCGAAGTCGGCAAGAAGTACGACATCCGCCTGATGGGCCCGAACATCTACGGCTTCTATTATACGCCTGCCAATCTCTGCGCGACCTTCTGCACCGCCTATGACGTCAAGGGCCACGCGGCGCTGTCCTCGCAGTCGGGCGGCATCGGCATGGCCATCATCGGCTTCTCGCGTTCGGCCAAGATGGGCGTGTCCGCGATCGTCGGCCTCGGCAACAAGTCCGATATCGACGAGGACGATCTGCTCGCCTTCTTCGAGCAGGATCCGAACACCAACCTGATCGCGCAGCACTGCGAAGACCTCAAGGACGGCCGCGCCTTTGCGGAAGCGGCAAAGCGCGTCTCCAAGAAAAAACCGGTCATCGTGCTCAAGGCCGGCCGCACCTCGGCCGGCGCGAAGGCGGCCTCGTCGCACACCGGCGCGCTCGCCGGCAACGACAAGATCTACGAGGACGTCCTCGCGCAGTCCGGCGTGATCCGCGCCCGTAGCTTGCGGCAACTGCTCGAATTCGCCCGCGGCGTGCCGGTGCTGCCGACGCCGAAGGGCGAGAACGTGCTGATCATCACCGGTGCCGGCGGGTCGGGCGTGCTGCTGTCGGACTCCTGCGTCGACAACGGCCTGTCGCTGATGTCGATGCCGGCAGATCTCGATGCTGCCTTCCGCAAGTTCATCCCGCCGTTTGGCGCGGCCGGAAATCCCGTGGACATCACCGGCGGCGAGCCGCCGATCACCTACGTCAACACGGTGAAGCTCGGCCTGACGGACGAGCGCATTCATTCGCTGATCCTCGGCTACTGGCACACCATCGTCACGCCGCCGATGGTGTTCGCCCGCAACATGGTCGAGGTGAAGAAGGAGATGGAGGCCAAGGGCTTCGTGAAGCCGATCGTCGCCTCGCTCGCCGGCGACGTCGAGGTCGAGGAGGCCGCCGAATATCTCTACCAGAACGGCATCCCGGCCTATGCGTATTCGACCGAGCTGCCGGTCGAAGTCCTCGGCGCCAAGTACAAATGGGCGCGCGGAGCAGGGCTGCTCTGAGGCTGCCTTCGCCTCTCCCCGCCTGCGGGGAGAGGCCGGAATTTGCACAGCAAATTCCGGGTGAGGGGCACTCTCCACAAGTCCGTCTCTCACCGTATTCGCGGAGATAGCCCCTCACCCCGACCCTCTCCCCGTTAGAACGGGGCGAGGGAGGGCAGGCGGCTCGCGTCTTGTCTGATTGGCAATGCAGGTCGCGATGAGCAAGAACGTGATCCGACGCAAATCGATCGAGCCCCGATCGTCATCGGAGCCTGACCACGACGCGCGCGACGGCGGCGTGCAATCCGTTGATCGCGCGCTGTCGATTCTCGAAACATTGTCCGAAGACGACGAAGGCTATCGCCTCAGCGATCTCGCCGTTCGCACCGGGCTCTCGGCCTCGACCGTACACCGCCTGCTGGCGACGCTGGAAAGCCGCCGCTTCGTGCAGTTCGACCGCGCCGAATCCAAATGGCATGTCGGCGTGCGCAGCTTCACGGTGGGCGCGAGCTTTGCCCGGCGGCGCAATTTCAGCGCCCAGGCTATTCCCTATTTGCGCAAGCTGCGTGATCTCACCCGCGAGACCGCCAATCTCGCCGTGGTCGACGACGAGTTCATCATCGTGCTGACCCGCATGGAGAGCCGTGAAATCATGCGTTCGCTGACCAAGGTCGGCGGCCGCGTTCCGATGGTAACGTCGGGCGTCGGCAAGGCGGTGCTCGCGACCTATTCCGACGAGGACGTCGGTGCCGTCATCCGCCATCACGGCATGCCACGCCTGACCGAGAAATCGATCGTGCGACCAAGCGACCTGTTCAAGGAGCTCGCGACCATCCGCAAGCAGGGTTTTGCGATCGACGACGAGGAAGCCGAGATCGGCCTGCGCTGCGTTGCCGCCGTGGTCTACAACGCGCTTGCCGAGCCGTTGGCGGCGATCTCCGTTTCCGGCTTGACCAGCAGGGTCACCGATGCGCGGCTGCCGGAGATCGGACGTGTGGTGCGCGAGGTTGCGGCGGAACTGACGGCCGCGCTCGGGGGTGTGACCCCGGTCGCGAAGCCAGCCTGACCCCGGTTCGCGGTCCGTCGTGGCCCGTTGAAGAAATCAGCTCTGGCGGCAGCTGCCCCGACATCGGTATATCCACGCACCGTTGTCGCCTCCTTTTTAGGAAAAGTCATGCCGTCAGAGCTCCGTTCGCCCCGTCTCGCTGTCCTGATCGATGCCGACAACGCTTCGGCAAAGATTGCCGATGGACTGTTCGAGGAGATTGCCAAGATCGGCGAGGCCAGCGTTCGCCGCATCTACGGCGACTTCTCCAATGCCAGGTCCAGGGGCTGGGCCGACATCCTTTCCAAACACGCCATCATCCCGCAGCAACAGTTTGCCTATACGACCGGAAAGAATGCCTCCGACATCACCCTGGTCATCGACGCGATGGACCTGCTTCACAGCGGCCGGTTCGACGGCTTTTGCCTGGTGTCGTCGGATAGCGATTTTACCCGTCTGGCCGCCCGGATCCGGGAGCAGGGCATCGATGTCTTTGGGTTCGGCGAACAGAAGACGCCGGAGAGCTTCCGGCAGGCCTGCCGAAGGTTCGTCTACACGGAGAACCTGCTTGCCGCGCCGGCGCACACCCAGGACGCCGCTTCGAGATCGAAATCGCTTCAGCCGCTCGATGCCGCGACCCCCATCATCAAGAAGGTCATCACCCAGATGGAGAGCGAGGACGGCTGGGTCACGCTCGGGGAAGTCGGCCGCCAACTTGCCAATCTCGCGTCCGATTTCGATCCGAGAACGTTCGGCTTCCGCAAGCTGAGCGACCTCGTGCGCAAGACCAATTCCTTCGAGATCGACGAGCAGAACGGGAGGTCAATGCGGATTCGGGTCAAGCCCACTGCCGCAGCGGCCCCGAGACGACGGAACTCGCGCAGGCCCGCGAGGTCAGGGGCGGCAGGCGCTTCGCCGCCTAAAGCGTAAGCAGGGCGTGCCGTTATATTTGCGCTTGCCCGGTCTGGCGCAGGGCGTAACCATCGCGGGACCGTAACGCCACGCGAGGGTCCCGATGACCAGACTTACCCGCTTCGCCGTCGCACCGTTGCATTCGATGACCCGGCGTCTCGCCGATGTGGCCTCGGCGCGGGTCGCGCCGGATCTCGTCGTCACCGGCGCGCGGGTGCTTTCGACCTATTCGGAGCGCATCCATCAGGGACGTGAGGTCTGGATCACCGGCGGCCGCATCGCGGCGGTGAAGCCGGCTGGAATAGCCAAGAAGGCCTGGAGCGGCGTCACGACCTACGATGCCGCGGGCGGCATTATCGCGCCGGGCCTGGTTGATCCGCACATCCACATTGAATCCTCGATGGTGACGGCCTGCGCCTATGCCGAGGCCGCCCTGCTCAACGGCACCACCACGATCTTCTGCGACAGCCACGAGATCGGCAACGTCATGGACGTCGCCGGCGTCGAGGCGATGCTGGAGGACGCGCGCGAGGCGCCGCTGTCGATCTTCTTGACAGTGCCGAGCACGGTGCCCGCGACTTCGGCCGCACTGGAGACTGCGGGCGGCGACCTCACGCCGGACAAGATCGCCGGCCTGTTCGACCGCTGGCCGGAGGCTGTCGGGCTCGGCGAGAAGATGGATTTCGTGCCCGTGACCATGGGCGATGAGCGCAGCCACGCCATCCTCGCCGCCGCCCTGAAGCGTGGGCGGCCGGTGTCCGGCCATGTCTATGGCCGCGAATTCGTTGCGGCTTATGCGGCATCCGGCGTCACGGATACCCATGAGGCGATCGACCGCGACATCGCCGACGATTTGCTCGATGCCGGGGTCTGGGTCTTCCTGCGCGGGGGACCGCCGACCACACCGTGGCACTCGCTGCCGCAGGCGATCCGCACTATCACCGAGCTCGGCGCTTCGCACAAGCGCACGGCCGCGTGCACCGACGATCGCGACGCCGATGATCTCCTGCTGTTCGGTCTCGACTGGGTGGTGCGGGAGGCGGTGAAGGCGGGAATGTCGCCCGAGCAGGCCTGGTCGATGGGCTCGCTGCATGGCGCGACGCGCTTCAACATGGACAGCGATATCGGCGGGCTCGGCGGGGGGCGCCGCGCCGATCTGGTGCTGATGGACGACAATCTGAAGCCGCAATGCACCTGGTATGGCGGCGAGCTGGTGGTCGAGAACCGCAAGATCACGCCGCGGCTCGATCAGGCATTGTCGCAGCGATATCAATACCCGAAGGCGGCCTACGCGACCGTGAAGCTGCCGGAGAAGCTGAAGCTGACGCCGGAGCTGCCGGCGAAGGCCTGCACCGTCAACGCCATCAAGACCGCGTTGCCCGGCATCACGCTGATCCATGAGAAGATCGAGATCGAGCCGGCCAAGGATTGGCCGGAATTGTTCGCGCGCTACAGCCTGTGCTTCGTCACGGTGGTCGAGCGCCACGGCAAATCGGCCGGCAATGTCGCCTATGGCCTCTTGAAGGACTTTGGCCTGAAGCGCGGCGCGGTCGCCTCCAGCGTCGGGCACGACAGCCACAACATCATCGTTGCCGGTACCAACGAGGCCGACATGCAGGTCGCGGTGGCCGCCATCAAGGAGCAACAGGGCGCCGTCTGCCTCGTCGCCGAGGGCAAGGTGAGGGCGCTGGTGCCGTTGCCGATCGCCGGTCTGCTGTCCGACAAGCGCGTTACCGAAGTGGCGGAAGAGGTCAAGGTGCTGAAGAAAGAATGGGCGGAAGCCGGCTGCACCATCCCCTACATGGGCTTCAATTTGATTCCTCTATCGGTCATTCCGGAAATTCGCATCACCGACAAGGGCCTCGTGCTGGTGCCGCAGATGGAGCTGGCGCCGCTGTTCGAGTGAGCGCTTTCACGCGAGTCTCGACCTAACCGACTGAAGCCGCCGCGATTTTTTCGCGGCTGCCGCATCGTGGAAAATAAAATCGATCTCGTTGAGTGAAGCCCTCGCGGGCCCGATGATCTCGCTCGAGCCAATGCAACTCAAGCGAGGTCCGATATGGCGAAGATGCGAGCCATCGATGCTGCCGTGCGAATTCTGGAGAAGGAAGGCATCTCGACTGCCTTCGGCGTTCCCGGGGCCGCGATCAATCCGCTTTACTCGGCGCTGAAGAAGCGCGGCTCGATCCGCCATATCCTGGCGCGCCATGTCGAGGGGGCCTCGCACATGGCCGAGGGTTATACGCGGGCCAAGGCGGGCAATATCGGCGTCTGCATCGGAACCTCGGGGCCGGCGGGCACCGACATGATCACCGGGCTCTATTCGGCGATCGCCGACTCCATCCCGATCCTCTGCATCACCGGCCAGGCGCCGCGGGCGCGGCTCTACAAGGAGGATTTCCAGGCCGTCGACATCGAATCGATCGCAAAGCCCGTGACCAAATGGGCGGTGACCGTGCGCGAGCCCGGGCTGGTGCCTCGCGTGTTCAGCCAGGCCTTTCACATCATGCGCTCGGGAAGGCCTGGCCCGGTCCTGATCGATATGCCGCTCGACGTGCAGCTCGCCGAGATCGAGTTCGACGACGAGACCTATGAGCCGTTGCCGGTCTACAAGCCCACCGCGACGCGCAAGCAGGTGGAGAAGGCGCTGGAGATGCTCAACGCGGCCGAACGGCCGCTGATCGTCGCGGGCGGCGGCGTGATCAATGCCGACGCCTCGGATTTGCTGGTGGAATTCGCCGAGATCGCCAACGTGCCGGTCGTGCCGACGCTGATGGGGTGGGGGGCCATCCCCGATGACCACGTGCTGATGGCCGGCATGGTCGGTCTTCAGACCAGCCACCGTTACGGCAATGCCACCATGCTCGAATCCGATTTCGTGCTGGGCATCGGCAACCGCTGGGCCAACCGCCACACCGGCTCGGTCGAGACCTACACCAAGGGCCGCACCTTCGTGCATGTCGACATCGAGCCGACCCAGATCGGGCGCGTGTTCAACCCCGACCTCGGCATCGTCTCGGATGCCAAGGCCGCCCTTGAGCTTTTCGTCACCGTCGCCAGGGAGTGGCGCCGGTCAGGCAGGTTGCGCGAGCGCCAGGCGTGGCCCGCTTCCTGCCGCGACCGCAAGAAAACGATGTTGCGCAAGAGCCATTTCGACAACGTTCCGATCAAGCCGCAGCGCGTCTACGAGGAGATGACCAAGGCCTTTGGCCGTGACACCTGCTACGTCTCCGTGATTGGCCTGTCGCAGATTGCCGGGGCGCAGTTTCTGGGGGTATACAAGCCGCGCAACTGGATCAATGCCGGGCAGGCCGGGCCGCTCGGCTGGACGCTGCCCGCGGCGCTCGGCGTGCGCGCGGCGTGTCCGGATCGCGACATCGTCGCGCTCTCCGGCGACTACGACTTCCAGTTCCTGATCGAAGAGCTCGCGGTCGGGGCGCAATTCAATCTGCCCTACATCCACGTCGTCGTGAACAACTCCTATCTCGGCCTGATCCGCCAGGCCCAGCGTGGCTTCGACATGGACTATCACGTCCAGCTCTCCTTTGAGAACATCAACGCGCCCGAGCTCGGCGGCTATGGCGTCGACCATGTTGCGGTCGCCGAAGGCCTCGGCTGCAAGGCGATCCGCGTCACCGACCCGAAAGACTCGCAGGCGGCGTTCGCGACCGCGCGCGAATTGATGGCCAAGCATCGCGTGCCCGTGATGGTCGAGTTCATCCTCGAACGTGTCACCAACATCGCGATGGGCACCGAGATCGACAACATCGTCGAATTCGAGGAGGTGCTGGATCTGCCGCTCGACGACGTCGCGACCGCGCGGCCCGGCGTGCTGCAGCCGGCGGAATAGGGAGATAGCATCATGCCGAAATTCGCCGCCAACCTCACCATGCTCTTCAACGAAATGCCGTTCGTGGACCGCTTCGCCGCGGCCAAAGCGGCGGGCTTTTCCGGGGTCGAGTACCTCTTCCCCTATGATTTCGACAAGGCGCTTTTGCGCGAGCAGCTCGACCGCCATGGGCTGACGCAGGTGCTGCACAATCTGCCGGCCGGCAATTGGGCGGCAGGCGAGCGCGGCATCGCGATCTTGCCGGATCGTGTCAGCGAGTTCCGGGACGGCGTGTTTCGCGCCATCGACTATGCCAAGGCACTCGATTGCGAGCAGCTCAACTGTCTCGTCGGCATCGCGCCTGTCGATGCCGACCCGCGTGAGCTCAACGAAACGCTGGTCGGGAATCTGCGGTTTGCAGCTTCGACCCTGGCGCGCGAGAACATCAAGCTTCTGGTCGAGCCGATCAACACGCTCGACATTCCCGGCTTCTTCCTCAACGGCACCGAGCAGGCCGTGCAGCTGGTCTCCGAGGTGCGCTCAAACAATCTGTTTGTCCAATACGACATCTATCACATGCAGATCATGGAGGGCGATCTCGCCCGTACCATGCAGGAATATCTGCCGCAGATCGCGCACATCCAGCTCGCCGACAATCCAGGTCGTCACGAGCCCGGCACCGGCGAGATCAACTTTCCCTTCCTGTTCCGCCATCTCGACGCGATCGGCTATCGCGGCTGGATCGGTTGCGAATACAAGCCGCGCACTACGACGCTGGAAGGCCTGTCCTGGCACGCCGCGCAGACTTTCGAGACCTGAGGAAACCGTAGACATGATCGACATCGGCTTTATCGGACTTGGCACCATGGGACGGCCGATGGCCGGTCATCTTCTGGCCGCAGGCCATCGCGTTCTCCTGCACGATGTCGGGCCGGTCGCACCCGAGCTGATCGCGGCCGGCGGCGTTGACTGCAAGTCAAGCAAGGAGGTCGCGGAGGAGGCGGATGCGGTCATCATCATGGTGCCGGATACCCCGCATGTGGAGGCCGTGCTGTTCGGCAAGGACGGCGTCGCGGGCGGCGTTTCCAAGGGCAAGATCGTGGTCGACATGAGCTCGATCTCGCCGCTGGCGACCAAGGAATTTGCGAAGAAGATCGAGGCGCTCGGCGCGGATTATCTCGATGCACCGGTGTCAGGCGGGGAGGTCGGTGCCAAGGCGGCAAGCCTCACCATCATGGTCGGTGGCCCCGAGCGCGCCTTCAACACCATGAAGCCGATCTTCGACCGGATGGGAAAGAACGTCACCCGCGTCGGCGCCAATGGCGACGGCCAGACGACGAAGGTCGCCAACCAGATCATCGTCGCGTTGACGATCGAGGCGGTCAGCGAAGCGCTACTGTTCGCGTCGAAAGCCGGTGCGGATCCGGCGCTGGTGCGGCAGGCCCTGATGGGCGGCTTTGCGTCGTCCCGGATTCTCGAAGTGCATGGCGAGCGCATGGTGAAGCGCAATTTCGATCCCGGCTTCCGCATCGAGCTGCACCAGAAGGATCTCAACCTCGCGCTTGAAGGCGCCCGCGCGCTCGGCCTGTCGCTGCCGAGCACGGCAGTGGCGCAGCAACTATTCTCGTCCTGCGCCGCGCATGGCGGCAAGGGCTGGGATCACTCGGCGATGGTGCGCGCGCTGGAACTGATGGCGGGCCACGAGATCGCGGCGGCCTGAACTGTTACCGGGTAACAGTCTCCGGTTTTGGTGCCGTCTAGATCGGGCGGGGAACCGGAACAATGATCCGGCCCCGCGGTTGAAGGCGCACAACAATCACTGGAGACATAAGCACATGAAAACCCGTCTTGCGATTTCGTTGGCTGCCGCGTCGCTGCTGGCGTCGAGTGCGGCCTTTGCTCAGTCGACGACCGAAGAGGGCGCCAGGAACGGCGCACGCGCGGGCGGCGACATCGGCGGCCCGGTCGGAGCGATGGTCGGTGGTACCGTCGGGGCGGCGGTCGGCGCTGGTCTGGAAATCCCGAATGCGATCCTCGGCGGAATTCCGCGTGATGATTCGGTTGTGGTCCACGAGCGCGTCGTGGTCGGCGAGCCGCTGCCGCCGACCGTGGTGCTGCGGCCCGTGCCGAACTACACCGAATATCGCTATGCGGTCGTAAACGACCGCCGCGTGATCGTGGAGCCGCGAACGCGCCGCGTCGTCAAGATCATCGACTGATCGATCGGAGCGTGAGCTTTGAAGAGACGGGCCCTGCGGAGCGTCACTCCGCGGGGCCTTGACTCGAGAGGGCCGAATTTACGCGAAACCGCGTCATGGCCCAATCGGCGATGGCCGCCAGCGCGAAGCCGATGCAGGTGGTGCCGGCATCGACCAGAAAGTCCTCCAGCCGCGGATGTCGTCCCGGTGCCCAGAATTGCATCAGTTCGAGCAGGCCGATCAGCACCACGGCGATGGCTGTCGCCGACAGGCGGCGGCGCGGATAGGCGAAGCCGAAGGCTAGTCCCACCAGGACGAAGGCAAGGGCATGTTCGCCGTCCTGGCCAAGGTCGGAATGGGGCCGCAGGCCGGGCGGACCGAGGGTTGCAAAGGCGACGGCGGCGGCAAGCAGCCAGGCAGAGGAGCGAACCAAAATGGACATCCGCACCGCTTAGCACGGATTGCAGCAGCTTGCCGAGGCGCCGGGATCAGATCGCCGTGTAGTTAATGACGAAACGTTAAAGCGGCTCGCGCACGCCCAGGCCGTGCATGAAGCGTTCCCGGATTTGTACGGGATCGCGTCGGGTGGCGCCGACGCCGGGCTTGTCATCGATACGAACGGCGATCAGGCTGGGCTCGCCAGCCGACATGGCTTCCTCGACCAGACGCTCGAAATCCTCCTCGTCCGCGGCCCAGGCGCTGTTGGCAAGCCCGGAGCCGGTCGCGATGGCGACGATGTCAGCTACGTTCGCGGCCGGTGTCGGCTGCGCGCCGGTGATCTGGTAGATGCCGTTGTCCATCACGATCATGACGAGATTTTTCGGCTTCAACGCCGCGATCGTCGAGAGCGCGCCGAGCTGCATCAGGAGCGAACCATCGCCTTCGAGCGCAAAGACGCGCCGGTCCGGTTGCGCCAGCGCCACGCCCAGCGCGATCGGGAAGGCGAGGCCCATGCTGCCGAGCATGTAGAAATTCTGCGGACGGTGGCCGGCGGCCCAGAGGTCGAAATTGGTGTTGCCGATGCCGCCGATCACGGCTTCCTCGTGCTCGAGTTTCGCGATCAGGCGCGAGGTGACGTCGAAGCGGCTCATCACTTTGGTGTTGCGCGCGTCTGTCTTCATTTGGCCGTCCTCACTTGTCGAACACCTTGCCGCCCGTGAGCAGCGGGTTGAGGATCAGCGCGACTGGCGCCTGCGTCGTGATGGCCTGCTTGATCGAACGGTCGGCAATGAATTCGAGCTCGTCGAGCCGAGTGATGGTGTGATGCTCCAGCGCCAGGGAATCCAGCACCGGACGCATGGTGCGGCAGACCAGTGACTGGCCGTAATTGAATTCGCCGAGCGTGCCGCGCTCAGACACGAACATGATCAGCGGAATCTGGTAGGGCACCGCAAGCGAGGCCAGCACGTTGGCGAGCGTCGCAAACCCCGAGGTCTGCATCAACACCGCGCCCCGTCGTCCGCCCATCCAGGCGCCCGAGACGATGCCGACGGCCTCCTCCTCGCGGGCGGTGGCAAAGGTGGTGAAGAACGGATCGGCGTGCAGGTTCTTGATCAGCGGCGTCAGCACGCGGTCGGGCACGTAAGGGACGAGGCTGATCTCGTTCCGCTTCAGCGTTTGCAGGACGATGCCGTGCCAGCTCTTGTCGCTGGAGGTCTGCGCCGCCTCGGACGAGGTCTGTTGCTCCGCAATCGGCATTGCGTTCTCCCTTCGGCCGCGCATGCTTCTTGGTCTTTTGCCTTTGTCGTGGCCATCGTCTTGGCCGTCGCGGCGGTCTGCCGAACTTGACGCAGGCAGCGGGATTGTCAACATGTCCGGGCTGCACCGTGATCTGCGCCAGACGGCCTGCCGCGGCCGGTGCCGCCGTGTCATAAGCGGCAATAACAAGAGAACGGAGGAACGTATGAAAGGATCGCGCGCCGCGCTGGCCCTGCGGATCTCCTGGAGAAAGCCGGAAGGGTCCTGATGTCCGTCAACAGCAAGCGCGTCTTCTACGTTAAATATCTGGCCAATCCGATCTATATCGACATTCTGAAGGCGCGGCCCGACGTCCGGCTCGATCGCATCGAGAACGAGAGCCCCGAGGAATATTTCGCGCCGATCATCGAAGCGGCTCATGTCTACCAGATCGGCGCCGCCCGTGACGAACTGGCCCCGCATTTCCATGTCGATGCTGCCTTCCTGAAGCGCGCGCCGAACCTGCTGCTCGTCTCCAGCAACGGCGCTGGATTCGATCCTGTTGACGTCGAGGCCTGCACCGATGCCGGCGTGCTGGTCGTCAACCAGTCCGGCGGCAACGCCCATTCCGTCGCCGAGCATGCGCTGGCGATGATGCTGACGCTGTCCAAGCGCATCATCCAGTCCGACCGCAAGCTCCGCAGGGAGTCCAACGTCAACCGCAACGAACTCGTCGGCAACGAGATCGAGCACAAGACCGTCGGCATCATCGGCCTCGGCAATGTCGGTCGCCGCATCGCCGCGCTGTGCAAGGGCCTGTTCGGCATGAAGGTGCTGGCCTACGATCCGTACCTGACGGCCGAAATGATGGCCGAGCGGGGCGGCGAGAAGGTCGAGCTCGACGAGCTCTTGCGCCGCGCCGACTTCGTCTCGATCTCCTGTCCGCTCGACAAGGGCAGCCGCAATATGATCAGCGTGCGCGAGTTTGGGTTGATGCAGCCGCATGCGTACTTTATCACCACGGCGCGTGGCTTCATCCACGATGAGGATGCGCTGCTCCAGGCGTTGCGTGACAAGCGCATTGCGGGCGCCGGTCTCGACGTCTGGTCGAAGGAGCCGCCGCCGCCGGAGCATCCGCTGCTCCAGCTCGACAACGTGCTGGCGAGCCCGCATACGGCCGGCGTCACGATCGAGGCGCGCCAGAACATGGGCCGCATCGCCGCCGAGCAGGTGCTGGATACGCTCGACGGTAAGCGCCCGCCGCGCATCATCAATCCCGAGGTCTGGCCGCGCTATGCGGAGCGGTTCAAGCAGGCGTTTGGTGTGATGCCGGCGTAGGGCGCGCGAAGTCTGATCGTGCTCCGATCGCTGGTTACGAGGATGAAAACAGAAAGCGGCGGATTTTACTGATGGCGTGAGTGAACACGTATGACTTGTCCTGTAGATCAGGGTTCATGAGCATATTTTCGATTGCGACATCCGGACTTTCCGCGGCGAGTTTGCGTGTGAACGTGGCCGCGAGCAATATCGCCAACATTCGCACGACAGGCCCGCTACCTGCGTCAGGCGGATCGAGCACATCGGCCAGTGCGGTCAGTTCGAGCATTAGTCCGACGTTTCCCGCGGCTTATGTGCCGTTGCGAGTCGATCAGGTCGACCAATCGAGCGGCTCGACGCCGGGCGGTACGTTCACGACCGTGTCGGCGGTTTCGCCGAGCTTTACCGCACAATCCGACCCAAGCGCCCCCTTCGCAAACCAGGACGGCCTGGTCGCCGCGCCGAATGTCGATCTCGCCAGCGAATTCGTTCAACTGGCGACCGCGAAGTACAGCTTCATTGCCAATGCGAAGGTCATTCAGGCCTATTCAGAAACGACAGAGTCGCTACTCGACATCACGACGTGATGTCGGCGCGGGCGCTCGTGTCGCGCGCGCCTTCCGCAGGCCCCTAGGCAGGGCGAGGGTGGTTGACGGATTGAGCCGACGACTGTCGGCGGGCGGGAACCGCGCCCCGACCTTGATCCGCATCAAAATCTCCCTCCCGCAATCCGGCTAAATGGGATTAGAGTGAGCGCCGCCGGGGCAGGCAGGAGGTCCCATGTCAACTTATGTGGTCAGGTTCATGAAGGACGTGCTCGGCCAGTACGGCCGGCAGATCGAGGTGTGCCAGGGCACGCTCGAGATCGACGCTTCCGACGAGAACGAAGCCAGAGAGCGGGCGAAGGCGAGGTTTTGCGAGGACCAGGCACTGCACCACTGGTCCTTGCATGCCGACCGCATCCAGGTCAGACCGGCTGACTTTCCGTCGTGAGGGCCTAGCGGCCGGGCGCCGTGACGGGCGGCGGCGCGGTGACGCCCGCACCGAGCGAGCGCTGTACCATGACGGTGTCGGACCAGTGACCGTTGCGATAGGCGACACCGCAGAGCAGGCCGGCGCGCGCGAAACCGAACTTCTCGTGCAGCGCCAGCGAGGGGGCATTGTCGGCATCGATATAGCCGATCATCTGGCGGAAGCCGGCCGCCGCACACGCGTCGATCAACTCCTGCAGCAATAGCCGTCCGACTCCGCGGCCGAGATGGTCGTGGTGCACATAGATCGAATGCTTGGCGGCGTAGCGATAAGCTGGACGCTTGCGGAACAGTACCGCATAGGCATATCCCACGACTTCACCACGAAAGGTCGCGACCAGATGCGGCAGGCGGGTCTGCTTCAGGTTCTTGCGCCGATCGCGCAGATCGTCCGGCTCGGGCGCACCGGTTCCCTCGACATCGCGCGGCACGCCGTTGCGGACGTGATGGCGGTAGATCGCCAGCATCGCATCGACGTCGCTCTCGCGTGAGGGCCGGACCACGACTGGCCCGTCATCCGGGCGCGCAATCGCAGTTTCGTTCATCGGCACCTACCCGGCAACGACGTAAGTATAGAGCCCGATGCGCCCCTGCGCATCGATCTCCTTGTAGACGCCCTGGATTTCCACATCGAAGCCCGGGAACGTGTTGAAGCAGGTCTCGAACATCTTGAGATAATCCAGCATGGGCTTGGCCCGTTCCGTCAGCCGCTCGCCGGGCACGATGGTTGCGATGCCGGGCGGATAGACCACGAAGGGCGTGGTGGCGATGCGGCCCGTGATCGCCTCGATCGGCAGATAGTCGACATCGTTGCGGAACAGGTAGCGCGCGGCATCGCGGGGCGACATCGCGATGTCAGGCATGTGCTCGGGCATGAACTGCCGGGCCTGGAGTGCGCTGACGTCGGCGGCACGGAAGAAACGGTGCATATCGCCGCAGAGATCGCGCAGCCGCACGCCGGCATAGCGCGCCTGCCGTCGCTGGCAGAACTCCGGGATGGCGTCGGCCAGCAGCGCATTGTCGTCGTGCAGCCGCTTGAATGCGACGAGACCGGAGATCAGCGTGCCCGCCTTGCTTGCTTCGACGCCCGGAGTGAGCAGGAAGAGCAGGGAGTTGAGGTCGTTCTTCTCGGGGACGATGCGGTTCTCTCGCAAATATTGCGCGACGACCGGCGCGGGGATGCCGTGCTCGACATAGGCGCCGGTGATGCGATCGAAGCCGGGCGTGAGCAGCGTCAGCTTGTTCGGATCGGTCATGGCAAAGCCCTCGCTGAGGCCAGGGAAGCCATGCCAGGCGCTGTCGGGGGAGAGCTGCCACAGCGCAGGGTTGGTGGCGAGTTCGTCGGTGGAGAGTGTTTCCCAGGCGACGTTGTGGGCGGCGCCGGCGCGGCTGACGTCGGGAATTGCGACGCGGTCGGGGACGAAGGGTTCGAAGAACCAGCGGCGGTCCGGAGTCTGCTCCTTCTCCTCGAACTCCCGGCGCATCGCGCGGATTTTATTGCGCAACTCGATGCCGAGCCGGATCGTGTCGTCCCACAACACTTCGCCGGAGCGGCCCTTCATCATCTGTGCGCCGACGTCGAGCGAGGCGAACAGCGGGTAGAATGGCGACGTGGAAGCGTGCTGCATGAAACTTTCGTTGAAGCGGCGGTGCTCGACGCGCCGTTTCTGGCCGCGGATGTGACGATCCTTGATGTGGATCTGGGATGCCTGCGAGAAGCTCGCGAGCTGCTTGTGGGTCGACTGCGTCGCGATGATGCCGGGAGCCTCGGGGGGAAGGTTGGTCAGCCCCATGGCGAAGCGGCCGGCATAGAGCGGGTGGAATTTCATGAAGCCGGCCCAAGCCTCGTCGAACAGGATGTGCTCGCAGAGATGGCCGATGCGCTTCAAGATCATCTCGGCGCTGTGAATGGTGCCGTCATAGGTGCACTGCTCGACCACGGCGACGCGGAACGGCCGCTCCTTGCGCCAGGCGTCCTTGTCCGTCACCAAGGGATGATTGCGGATCGTCTCGCGCAAGGTTTTCTCGTCGAGCATGTCCCAGCGCATCGGGCCATCAGGCCCCAGGCGTTGCGGATGGTCGGCACGTAGACCGGAACGCCGCCATTGATCATCAGCGCGCCATGATGAGCGGCTTTGTGATTGTTGCGGTCGAACAGCACGAGATCGCCGTCGGTGACGAGAGCGCCGAGCGCGATCTTGTTCGATGTCGAGGTTCCGTTGAGCACGAAATAGGTCTTTTCCGCGCCAAAAATCTGGGCGGCTTCCTTCTGCGCCCTTAGCGCGGGACCTTCGTGGGTGAGGAGGTCGCCGAGGTCGAGCACGGAATTGTCGAGGTCGTCGCGGAACACGGACTCGCCGAGATGTTCGACGAACACCCGCCCGATCGGGCTGCGGTTGTAGAACACGCCGCCATTGTGGCCTGGACAGGTCCAGAGCTGGTTGCCCTCTTCGGCATAATCGACCAGCGCGCCGAAGAAGGGCGTCTTCAGCGTCTCCGCATATTGCTTCAGACGGCTGATCAGGTTCTTGGCGATGAAGGTCGGTGTCTCCTCGGACAGGAAGACATAACCGTCGATGAAGTCGAGCACCTCGACCGGCAGATCCTCGAACCGCTTGCGCCGGATCAGGAGGATGATCGGGAAATCGAGGCCGCGCCGCCGCATCAAATTGATCAGCGCCGAGGTCTTGCCCTCCAGGCCCTTCTTGCCCCAGTCCACCACCATGCAGCCGATTGCGGCATCGGTCTGCACCGCCATCTCCGCGTCCTCCAGCTTGCGGGCGCGAACGACCTCGAAGCCGGAACGCTGGATCTCCTCGATGATCTGGTTGAAGCGGACACCTTCGAGGTCGTCGGCGTCGAACACAGGTGCGGCGAACAGGAAGTTGAAGCGCTTGAAATAGTCCATGTCATGTCCCGAATGTGCGAGACCGACAGGTCTCGACACATTTGATGACAGCTGGATGACAGGGAGCGCGATCCCGAGCGGGCCGGGTCGGATGACCATCGGCTCAGTCCAGCAGCTTGTCCAATGTGATCGGGAAGCGGCGGATGCGTTTGCCGGTGGCGTGATAGACGGCGTTTGCGATCGCCGCCGGGACGCCGACGATGCCGATCTCGCCAATGCCCTTGATGCCGAGCCCGTTGATGTGCGCGTCCGGCTCGTCGACGAAGATCACGTCGATGTCGTGAACATCCGCATTCACGGGAATGTGGTACTCGGCGATGTTCGCGTTCATGATCCGACCGAAGCGATGATCCATCACCGTCTCCTCATGGAGCGCCATCCCGATCCCCCAGACCACGCCGCCCATGATCTGGCTGCGGCCGGTCTTGGTGTTCAGAATCCGCCCGGCCGCAACGGCGCTCACGACCCGCGTCACGCGAATGACGTTTAGCTCTTCGTCCACCTTGACCTCGGCGAAGACGGCCGAATGGGTGTTGCGCGCGTGTTTCTTGTCCTCACCGAACTGGTTGAGCTTCTCCTTCTCGATGCGCTCGACGCCGCCATGGCGCATCGCGTCGGCGATCGAGACTGCGCGGCTGTTGTCGCTGGCGCTGGCAATGCTGCCGTCGGTCAGCACCGTATCGACAAGCTCGGCGCCGGCGACCGGCGAGCCTGGCATCTTCCCGGCCAGAGCTAACAGCTCCTTGCGCACTTCCTCGGCGGCTGCGAGCACCGCATGTGCGCTCGAGGCGGCCATCCAGGAGCCGCCCTCGACAGGCGCCTGCGGCAGACTGGAATCTGCGAGCCTGACGCTGATGTTCTCGATTGGCAGGCCGAGTGCGTCGGCTGCGACCTGAGCGACAATGGTGTAGGTGCCGGTGCCGATGTCCGATGCGGCACATGACACCTCGGCATGTCCGTTCGACGTCAGCGCGATACGGACGGCGACCGGCATCTGCAGTGCTTCCCACACACCCGTCGCCATGCCCCAGCCGACCAGCTCCTTGCCGTCGCGCATCGAGCGCGGCACAGGATTGCGTCTGCTCCAGCCGAAGGCGTCCGCGCCGCGCGCGTAGCATTCGCGCAACTGCTTGCTGGTGTAGGGCAGGTTTTCGCTCTGGTCGCGATCCGAGTAGCACTTCAGCCGCAGTTCGACCGGGTCGAGCTTGAGCGCGACGGCGAGCTCGTCCATGGCGCATTCGAGCGCGCAGACGCCCGACGCCGCGCCCGGTGCGCGCATATCGCAAGGCGTGGAGACGTCAAGGTGAACCAGCTTGTGCGCGAAGCGGCTGTTCGGACTCTTGTAGAGCTGTTCGGCCCAGCCGGTATCGTTGCGCGCAAAATCCTCGTAGCGCGAGGTGACGGCAATGGCCGCGTGCGTAACGGCGTCGAGCGTACCATCCGATTTTGCGCCGAGCGCGACGCGCTCGATGGTCATCGGCCGGTATCCGAGCCCGTACATCTGCTGCCGCGTCAGCACGACGCGAATGGACCGCTTCAGCGCGAGCGCGCCGAGCGTTGCCAACACCACCTGATATTGCGGCCGCAAGCCGGAGCCGAAGGCGCCGCCGACGTATGGCGAGACCACGCGAATGTCATCCGGTTTCTTGTCGAACACCCCGCAGAGAAATTTGTGGACGTTCTGGACGCCTTGAGTCTTGTCGTAGATCGTGAGCTTGCCATTGCTGTCCCAGACCGCCGTAGTCGCATAGAGCTCCATCGGATTGTGATGCTCGGTCGGTATCACGTAGTCCGCCTCGTGGCGCACATAAGCTCCCGCAAGAGCCGCTACGGCGTCGCCCCGCGGCTTGTGCGGCTTGTCCTTCTCGGCAGCGTTGCTGCGCTCGCCTTCGAGGTCGGTCGCAAAACCATGCTGCTCATATTCGACCCGCACGAGAGTCGCGGCAAATTTCGCGGTTTCCCAGTCCTCCGCCACGACCAACGCAATCGGCTGGCCATTGAACTTGATCGTGTCATCATAAAGCGGACGGAAAGGCGAGCCTTCCTCGGGCGCTACTTCGTCCTTCCACGAATCGTCCTTGTCGGCCAGTGGCGGACGGTTCGCATGCGTGAGCACGTCGAGTACGCCTTCGACCTGGAGTGCCGTACTGGTGTCGAGGCGGGCAATGCGCCCGCATGGAATGGTGGCCTCGACCACGAAGCCATGGAGGAGCCCGTCCGCCGGAAATTCGCCGGCGTATTTGGCGGCCCCGGTGACCTTGGCTCGGCCGTCGACACGCGACGTTGGCGTTCCGACATAAGCGTTCATAGGGTCCTCACGCGATCTTCTTGTGAGCCTGGGATTGCGGTGTGGCGTTCGCCGCCTGTGTCAGCGTCCGCACGATGGCGCGGCGTGCGAGCTCGACCTTGAAGCCGTTATGTGAGCGGGCCGTTGCTCCCTGGAGCAAGAGATCCGCGGCGTGCGAGAAGTGATCGGGCGTCGCGGCCTGACCGCGCAACGCAGCTTCGGCTTCGAGGCTGCGCCAGGGCTTGTGAGCCACGCCGCCGAGCGCCACGCGTGCCCCGCTGATTGCGTTGCCCTCCAATTCGAGCGCGGCGGCAACCGAGACCAGAGCAAAAGCATAGGACATGCGGTCGCGAATTTTGAGGTAGCTGTAGTTTTGAGCAAAGCCGCGCTGCGGCAGCTCGATCGCCGTGATGATCTCGCCGGTGCCGAGATTGGTATCCACATGAGGCTTGTCGCCGGGCAGCCGATGGAAATCGGTCAGCGCGATGTTGCGTTCGCCGGAGGGACCTGCGATGTGCACGCGCGCATCGAGCGCGGCCAGCGCCACGCTCATGTCGGATGGATTGGTCGCGATGCAGGCGGCGCTCGTACCCAGGATCGCATGGTTGCGGTTGAGGCCGTCCATCGCCGAGCAGCCGCTGCCGGGATGTCGTTTGTTGCAGGGCGTGGCCGTGTCATAGAAATAGGCACAGCGCGTTCGCTGCATCAGATTGCCGCCGACGGAGGCCATGTTGCGCAATTGCGCCGATGCGCCGGCCAGAATGGCGCTGGCGAGCAGGGGATAGCGCTGCTCGATCAGTGGGTGGTAGGCGAGGTCCGAGTTCGGCACCAGCGCGCCGATGCGCAGGGACCCGTCGGACGTCTCCTCGACCTTGCGCAGCGGCAGGCGGGAAATGTCGATCAGCCGGGAGGGGCGCTCGACATTCTCTTTCATCAGGTCGATCAGATTTGTGCCGCCGGCAATGAGTTTTGCGCTGGGATCGGCGGCGAGCAGGCGAATCGCGTCGGCGACATCATTGGCTCGGGCGTATTGGAAGTTGTTCATGGCTGGCCCATTGCCTGCTGGATGGCGGCGACGATGTTCGGATAGGCGCCGCAGCGGCAGAGGTTTCCGCTCATCAACTCCCGGATCTCGTCGGTATCTTTGGCACGGCCTTCGACGAGCAGTCCGGCCGCCGAACATATCTGTCCCGGCGTGCAATAGCCGCACTGGAAGGCGTCATGGTCGATAAACGCCTGTTGCAGTGGATGCAGCGCGCCGTCGTTGGCAAGGCCTTCGATGGTCGTGATCTTCGCGCCGTCCTTCATGACGGCGAGCGTGAGGCAGGAATTGATTCGCCGGCCGTCCACCAGCACCGTGCAGGCGCCGCACTGACCATGGTCGCAGCCCTTCTTGGTGCCGCTCAGCGCAAGATGGTCGCGCAAGGCATCGAGCAGCGTGGTCCATGGCACGAGATCGAGCGTGTGACTGACGCCGTTGACGACAAAATGGATCGGAATGCGTTCGGAAATTTGATGCGTGACATCGCCCATGTCCTGCTCCCTGCGACGGCGACCGTGCCGGACGTCAGCCGTGTTGACGCGGGGGCACGCCTCCGCCGGCCAATAGCGCCCAACGGACCACCGACCGGTTGGTTCCTTTTGATTCCCTTGCCGGTAGTTCGCCTTTCCGAGAGGTTGCGATCAGCGCTTCGCTTCGCCGAACACCACATTCGGCACGGCGCGGTTGACGACCTCGCGCAGCGCGAAGCTCGATTGTACCCGCGCGACGCGCGGCAGGCGCGACAGCTCCATGCGGTGGATGCGCTCAAAATCCTGGATGTCGCGGGCGAGCACAATCAGGATGTAGTCGTCGGTCCCCGACATCAGGAAGCAGCGCACGACGGACGGGCATTTCACCACTTCCGCCTCGAACGCCTTCAACGCCTCGTCGCTTTGGCTTTCCAACGCGATGCGGACCAGCACCGTGGTGGTAAGGCCGAACTGCGCGAGGTCGAGCGTGGCCTGATAGTCCTGGATATAGCCGTCGTCTTCCAGCGCCTTCTGGCGCCGCGCGAGCGCGGTGCTTGATAGCCCAACCTTGTTGGCGAGCTCGGTGTGGCTGGCCCGCGCATTGGTCGTGAGTTCCGCGAGGATTGCGAGATCTTTCCGGTCGAGGGCCAAAGTTTCGTTTCCAGCGTGAAAGGGCGTTTGCGCGCCGGAAACCGGCGCAGGGATGGCAAAGCTAGCGGATATTTGCACGAAACCAAACCGGGCAGGTCGCTACGATCATGAGGTGAATCAAAAGGAGGCCAGGGATGCGCGTCGGTGTGCCCAAGGAAATCAAAGTGCAGGAATATCGCGTCGGGCTCACCCCGGGCGCAGTCCGCGAATATGTCGCGGCCGGGCACGAGGTGACCGTCGAGAGCGGCGCGGGTGGCGGCATCGGCGCATCCGACGAAGTCTATAGGCGGGCAGGGGCCACCATTGCCGACAGCGCGCGCGACATCTTCGCGAAGTCCGACATGATCGTGAAGGTGAAGGAGCCCCAGAAAAGCGAGTGGGCCCAGCTCCGCGAAGGCCAGATCCTGTTTACTTACCTTCATCTTGCGCCGGATCCCGAACAGGCCAGGGGTTTGCTCGCCTCCGGCTGTACTGCGATAGCCTATGAAACCGTCACCGACGCGGCCGGTCACCTCCCCCTGCTTGCGCCGATGAGCGAAGTCGCCGGCCGCCTCGCCATCGAGGCCGCCGGCGCCGCGCTCAAGCGTTCGGCCGGCGGCCGCGGGCTGCTGCTGGGCGGCGTTCCCGGCGTGCAGCCGGCGCGGGTCGTCGTGCTCGGCGGCGGCGTGGTGGGAACGCAAGCCGCGCGCATGGCCGCGGGCCTTGGCGCCGAGGTCACCGTGATCGACCGCTCCATTCCAAGGTTGCGGGAGCTTGATGACCTCTTTGCAGGGCGCGTGCGCACCCGCTTCTCCACCATCGAGTCAGTCGAGGAGGAGGTGTTCGCTGCCGACGTCGTGATCGGCGCGGTGCTGGTGCCGGGCGCGAGTGCGCCCAAGCTCGTCACGCGTGCGATGCTGGCATCGATGCGACCGGGCGCCGTGCTGGTCGACGTCGCGATCGATCAGGGCGGCTGCTTCGAGACCTCGCACCCGACCACGCATGCAGAACCAACTTATGTGGTCGACGGCATTGTGCATTATTGCGTCGCCAACATGCCCGGCGCAGTGCCGGTGACGTCGAGCCAGGCGCTGAACAACGCGACGCTACCGTTCGGCTTGATGCTCGCGAACAAGGGTTTTGCCGCGGTGCTGGAAAATCCACATCTGCGCAGCGGGCTGAATGTGCATCGCGGCCGCATCACCAACAAGGCGGTGGCGGAGAGCCTCGGGCTGGAATTTGCTCCGGTGGGGAGCGGGCTGGCGGCATAGAGCATGATCCGGAAAAGTGCGCAGCGGTTTTCCAGGCCGGAAGAAGAAAACTATTGTCCCGTGCCCGTCCTGCGGAAGGAGTTTCCCCGCCGGGAGGCAAAAAAGCCAATCGCTTCCATTGCTGTTTGGGGCCGAAACGACGACATTTCCATCAGAAATTGATGGATTGACTGCTATGGAACGCACCAGGTTTGAGCCTTTCGGCGAGCAATTGGTGTCCGCAACGGACACCCAACCGCGCTCGCGCGGGTCGAAGCTGCTGCTGCGGGTTGGCACCGGCCTGTTCTGGTCGCTGGTTGCCGGCATCGTGCTGGCGCGTGCGGCCTTCTTCGAGCCCGGCGTCTACGATGGGTTCAGCCGCGTCGCCTCGCTGGCCAAGAGCCTGATCTTCTAAGGCGCGCCTGATCTTCTAAAGGGCGCCTGACCTTCAGAGCCAGATTATTCCGGGCTGAGGATAGAACTTCCCTGAGCCCTGATATGTCGAAAACTTATTTCCCAATCGGATGGCGCTGCGTATAAATCCTTCTCCTTGGGAGAGATTTGTGTCGCAGAATCAAGCATCCAGCCCGGCCGACGCCAAGCCGACCACGGCCACTGGCCGGATCGTCGCGCTGATTCCCGGGATCCTCCTCTGCATCGCCGTGGCCGGCGTTTCGGCCCTGCTCGAACGGGCGGAATTGGGCGTCTTCGAACATCCCTATGTCGAGGCGCTGGTGATGGCGATCTTGCTCGGCATGGCCGTGCGCAGCTTCTGGAAGCCCGCGCCGCGCTGGCAGTCCGGCATCGCCTTCAGCGCCAAGCAACTGCTCGAAGTCGCCGTCATGCTGCTGGGGGCCTCGATCAGCTTTGCTGCTATCGCGGCGTCCGGGGTCGCGCTGTTGGCCTCGATCGCAGCGGTCGTCGTGATCGCGCTCTGCGTCTCCTTCGGCATCAGCCGCCTGCTTGGTCTCTCGACGCGGCTCTCGATCCTGATCGCCTGCGGCAACTCGATCTGCGGCAATTCGGCGATCGCCGCGGTGGCGCCGATCATCGGCGCCAACAATGACGAGATCGCATCCTCGATCTCCTTCACCGCGATTCTCGGCGTGATGATGGTGCTCGGCCTGCCGCTGCTGATTCCGCTGCTGCAGCTATCGGCCACGCAATACGGTATCCTCGCAGGCCTCACCGTCTATGCCGTGCCGCAGGTGCTGGCCGCGACGGTGCCGGCGGGACTCGTCTCGACGCAGATCGGCACGCTCGTCAAGCTGATGCGCGTGCTGATGCTCGGGCCGGTGGTCGTCGGCCTCTCGCTGACCGCCTCGCGCTGGCACAGCGACGCCAAGAAGAGCAATGTCGGCTTTTTCCGCCTGGTCCCGTGGTTCATCCTCGGCTTCCTTGCGCTGGCGACATTGCGCTCGCTGGAGATCGTGCCGGGCACGGTGGTTGCCCCGATCACGCGGATCACGGGTTTTCTCACGGTGGTGTCGATGGCTGCGCTAGGCCTGGGTGTCGATGTGAAGGTGCTTGCCAATGTCGGGGGGCGGGTGACGGCGGCCGTAACGCTGTCGCTGCTGCTGCTGCTCGGCATCAGCATCGCGCTGGTGCACTGGTTCAAGTGAGCGGCGCGACACTGCCGTAGGGTGGGCAAAGGCGCGAAAGCGCCGTGCCCACCATTTCTCTCATGGAGAACGATGGTGGGCACGCTTCGCTTTGCCCACCCTTGTAATAGCGCGATCAGTTATTCTCGACCTGTTCCGTGAGGAATGGCCTGCCGCGGTTTGCA
>NZ_JBVVPM010000005.1:263814-271539 GCF_055811255.1 Bradyrhizobium sp. MI1.11 | reverse complement strand
CGCGGGGTGCAAACCGCGGCAGGCCATTCCTCACGGAACAGGTCGAGAATAACTGATCGCGCTATTACAAGGGTGGGCAAAGCGTAGCGTGCCCACCAACCTTGATTTCGATTCTGAGAGAAATGGTGGGCACGGCGCTGCGCGCCTTTGCCCACCCTACGGCACCTGCGCTTACCGCTCGAACGCTGCCTTCAGCGCGTTGAGATGCGGCACCAGCGGGTTGCCGATCGAGGAATGATCGACCGGCGGCGTGTGGATGGTGGTGTCCAGGCGGCGCACGCGGGTCTGGAGGCTCATCGAGCGATGGATCAAATCCTGGAGCTGCGACGGCAGCTTCTCGATGCTGTCGGTCGAGCCGGGATCGGCGGCGGAGAGCTTGACCTTGGTTTTTTCGCGGTTGGCCTGGCCCAGCGTCATCTCGCCTTCCTTCACCGCGCGGTGCAGCAGCAGCCACGAGGCGAGCTGCATCAGGCGGGTGGTCAGGCGCATGCTCTCGGTCGCATAGGTGAGGCTGACGGCGCGATCGAGCGCCTTGGCCTCGGTGCGGCCGGCGCCATCGAGATAGGCGGCGGTCTCTTCGACCAGGTCCATGCCCTCGCGGAACAGGACGCCGAACGCCGCAGAATTGGTGAACCGCTCGCTGAGTTGAACGAGAGCACCTTCGGCTTGCAAACGTTCCATGGTTAACGCCCCTTACGCAACTGTCTGACTGCCCGGCTTTGGCGCCGGCTTATGATGAACAAATCATTGCGCGGGCGCGACGCCGAGTCCAGTGACAAGCGCGGATATGGTTTCCGCGGGTCTTTGCTCGGAATTCAACCGCGGCGAGATGCAAAAAGGCGGAGCTGGGCGCAAAAAAGAGCCGCCGGAAAACCGGCGGCTTTGAAAGTTGATAACAGGGAGGCGTCAAACAGAGTGGACAGGAGCCACTCGGTGTCCAAACAAGGACAGTTCCCAGTCATAAACTCGAAAGCTTAATGTGGAGTAAACGAGCGATTATTTTGAGGGTTCGTTAGCCATGTCGGTCAGTGGCCGAGTGGGCGGTGGAACGAATTCTTCACGCGCATCCGCAGCGAAGGCCGAAACCAGACCCTCATGGTGAGGAGCGCGCTCTTCGCGCGCGTCTCCGGACGATGCTTCGCATCGCCGGGACCATGCAGGCCCTGCTCTCGCCCGCGGCCATCCTTCGAGACGCGCGTGCCGCGCTCCTCAGGATGAGGACCGTGTGTGAGGCCAGCCCCGCTCCAGCGTCGGACCCTACGACTTGAAAACGCTGTTGGCCGCATCGCGCGAGGCGCGCTTCTTTGTTGTGGCTTCTTCCAATCTTGCGATCTCGGCCTTGAGCAGCGCGATGCGCTCGGTCAGTTCCTCCACTGACAAGAGTGAGAGATCCTGGCCGATGTCATGGCTGATCTTTTTGCGCGGACGGTCGTCGTCTTCCATCGCCATCCTTGTTCCTCCTGCGTTCGCATCACAAGCGGCTGAGGCGGTTGCCAGCCTGCACCGCGCTGGCTAAGCAATGGCCTCGTTCCATCCCGCACCTTTGCTCAAGGACACATCATGGACAAGCTGCCCGCGCAAATGACCGTGGTCGCCATCTCCAAACCCGGCGGACCGGAAGTGCTGGTGCCGGAACAACGGGCACTGCCGCAGCCCGGTCCCGACGAGATCCTGGTCAAGGTGCAGGCCGCCGGCGTCAATCGGCCCGACGTCGCGCAGCGCTCCGGCGCCTATCCGCCGCCGCCCGGCGCCAGCGACCTGCCCGGCCTCGAAATCGCGGGCGAAGTGGTGGCCGTCGGCAGCAACGCCAAGCGGCACAAGATCGGCGACAAGGTGATGTCGCTGGTCGCCGGTGGCGGTTATGCGCAGTACTGCATCGCCCAGGACGGTCAGGCGATGAGCGTGCCGCCGTCGCTCTCGATCAAGGAAGCCGGTGCGCTGCCGGAAACGCTGATGACGGTCTGGCACAATGTGTTCGAGCGCGGCGGGCTGAAGGCCGGCGAGACGCTGCTGATCCATGGCGGCTCCTCGGGCATCGGCACCATGGCGATCCAGCTCGCAAAAGCGTTCGGCGCCAAGGTGATCGTCACCGTGGGATCGCAGGACAAGATCGATGCCTGCCTCAAGCTCGGCGCGGATCGGGCCATCAACTACAAGGACGAAGACTTCGTCGCCGTGGTCAAGGCGGAGACGAACAATGCCGGCGCCAATCTGATCCTCGATATGGTCGCCGGCGACTATGTCGATCGCAACTATGACGCCGCCGCGGTCGACGGCCGCATCGTGCAGATCGCGACCCTCAACGGGCCCAAGGTCACCGTCAACATCGCCAAGGTGATGGTGAAGCGCCTGACCCACACCGGCTCGACGCTGCGCCCCCGTAGTAATGCGGACAAGGCGGCGATGGTGGCCGCGATCGAGGCGAAAGTGATGCCGCTTTTGCGCGAAGGCCGGGTCAAGCCGCTGATGGACAGCACTTTCCCGCTGGAAAAGGCATCCGACGCGCACCGGCGGATGGAAACCTCTGCACATATTGGCAAAATTGTGTTGGAGGTCTAGGCCAGCGGCCCACAGGGCTAGCCGGAAACCCTTTGATTTTCCTCGCTTTCGTGGCATCTATCGCGACGCACCGAACCACTTTGTTCCGTTCGGAAAACGCCGTGCACCGAAGAGCCTGCACCGAAGAGTTTGCGTCGAACGCGGAGAACTGACCTTGCGTCTGATCAGGTGCCTCGCGCCCATAGCGCTGGGCCTCATGATTCTCGTCTGCGCGTTCCCGGCGCGCGCGCTCGACGCTGTCAGCGTCCGCGGTGACGCGCCCGCAATCGACCTCACCGGCGTGCTCGAGCATCAGCGCAGCGACGCCGACCGTATCCAGGTTTCCACCGCGCCCGGCACCGACGGCATCGTCCGCCGCATCGAGGTGCGCGCCCGCGAAGGCGGCCAGAACTGGGTGGTGTTCGCGCTCGCCAACAACACCGACGACCAGCTCGACCGCCTGATCGTCGCCCCGCATTACCGCATCGTCTCCTCGGGGCTGCTCTGGCCCGACCTCGGGCTGTCCCGCATCGCGACCATCACGCCCTCGACCGGCGACCGGCCGGAGCGGCAGGAGAGCCCGACCGCCGACGTCTTCCGCGTCACCCTCGATCCCGGCGCCGTCGTCACCTTCGTCGCGGAGCTGCGCACCGACAAGCTGCCGCAGCTCTATCTGTGGGAGCCGGAATCCTACAAGGACAAGGTCAACTCGTTCACGCTGTACCAGGGCATCGTGATCGGCATTTCCGGCTTGCTGGCGCTGGTGCTGACCATCCTGTTCGTGGTCAAAGGCAGCATCATGTTCCCGGCCGCCGCGGCGCTGGCCTGGGCGGTGCTGGTCTATATCGGCGTCGATTTCGGCTTCTGGGGCAAGGTGCTCGACATGTCGAACAACGCCGAGCGCATCTGGCGCGCGGCGGGTGAGGCGATACTGGCGGCGACGCTGCTGGTGTTCCTGTTCGCCTATCTCAATCTCAGTCGATGGCACGTGCGCTATTCCCACATCACGGTGGGCTGGCTCGCGTTCCTGGGCTCGCTGGTTGCGCTGGCCCTGTTCGACCCCGCGGTGGCCTCCGGCATCGCGCGCATCTCGCTGGTGCTGATTGCCTTCGCCGGCTTCGCGCTGATCGTCTATCTCTCCACCCACGGCTTCGACCGCGCGGTGCTGCTGATCCCGACCTGGTTCCTGCTGGTGGTCTGGGTGGTCGCGGCCGGCATGACGGTCGCAGGCTCCGTCACCAATGACATCGTCGGCCCTGCCCTGCTCGGCGGCCTCGTGCTGATCGTGATGCTGATCGGCTTCACGGTGATGCAGCATGCCTTCGCGGGCGGCGGCGCCACCACCGGCGTCGTCTCCGACATCGAGCGCCGCGCGCTGGCGCTGGCCGGTTCCGGCGATCTGATCTGGGATTGGGACGTTTCCGCCGACAAGGTCTTCACCAGCCCCGAGACCGAAGCCCTGCTCGGCCTCAAGCGCGGCACGCTGGAAGGCCCGGCCGCCTCCTGGCTGGAAGTGCTGCACCCGCTCGACCAGGATCGTTTCCGCGCCGCGCTCGACAGCGTGCTCGACCAGCGCCGCGGCCGCCTGGTGCAGGATTTCCGCCTGCGCACGCCGGACGGACACTTCATGTGGTTCGCACTGAAGGCGCGCCCGGTGGTCGGCTCCGACGGCGAGGTCTCGCGCGTGGTCGGTACCCTCACCGACGTCACCGAGCTGCGCAACGCCGAGGAGCGCCTGCTGCACGATTCCGTGCATGACAATCTCACCGGCCTGCCCAACCGCAAGCTGTTCATGGACCGGCTCGGCGCCGTCGCGCATTTCGCCAAGACCATGCCGACGCTGCGGCCGACGCTGATGGTGATCGACCTCGACCGTTTCAAGCAGGTCAACGATTCCGTCGGCATCGCGGTCGGCGATTCCATCCTGCTGACGCTGGCCCGCCGCCTCACCCGCATCCTGAAGCCGCAGGATACGCTGGCGCGGCTTGCCGGCGACCAGTTCGGCCTGATCCTGCTCTCGGAGCAGGACCCCGCCCGCATCACCGCCTTTGCCGAGACCATCCGCAAGACCATCCGCGCGCCGATCGCCTTCAACGAACGCGAGATCTTTCTCACGGCCTCGATCGGCCTTGCCTTGTCCGATCCGCAAGTTCAGCTCACGGACGAGATCATCAAGGACGCCGAGCTTGCGATGTATCACTCCAAGCGCATCGGCGGCGACCGCATCGACGTCTACAAGTCCGCGATGCGCGCGCGAAAAACCGACCGGCTGACGCTGGAGAGCGAATTGCGCCGCGCCATCGAGCGGCAGGAGCTCACGATCCTGTACCAGCCGATCGTCCGGCTCGAAGACCGCTCCGTCGCCGGCTTCGAGGCGCTGGTGCGTTGGGATCATCCCAAGCTCGGACGCATGGCACCGTCGGAATTCATCACCATCGCGGAAGAGACCGGCCTGATCATCGACCTCGGCATGTTCGTGCTCGACCAGACCGCCAAGCAGCTCTCGATCTGGCAGCGCGCGATGCGCTCGCGCGAGCCGATCTTCGCATCCGTCAACGTCTCCTCGCGGCAATTGCTGCGGCACGATCTGATCCACGACATCCGTACCGTGCTGTCGCGCTCCTCGGTCGCGCGCGGCACGCTGAAGCTGGAACTGACGGAATCGCTGGTGATGGAGAATCCGGAGCACGCGGCGCAGATGCTGACGCGGATCCGCGAGCTCGGCACCGGGCTGTCGCTCGACGATTTCGGCACCGGCCATTCGTCGCTGGCCTATCTGCAGCGCTTCCCGTTCGACACCATCAAGATCGACCAGTCCTTCGTGCGCACCACCAACCGCGGCACCCGCCCGGTGATCCTGAAATCCATCATCGCGCTCGCGCACGACCTCGGCATGGACGTGGTCGCCGAAGGTGCCGAGACCGATTCCGACGCGGTCGAGCTCTACCAGATGGGCTGCGAATACGCGCAGGGGTTTGCCTTCGGCGAACCCATGGACGCCGACGCCGCGATGCGCCTGCTCACGGAAGTGCGCCTGGAAGCGGCGAGCTGATCTCAACGCGAGTCCGGTCCCGTAGGGTGGGCAAAGGCGCACTTGCGCCGTGCCCACCATCAATCCAACATTGCAACAGAGGTGGTGGGCACGCTTCGCTTTGCCCACCCTACGATACTGGCCGCCGCCGGTCGCTCTTCAGCTTCGTGAACCGCACGCTCGCACCGTCCGGCATTCGCATCGCCTTGAAACCCGCGGCGAGGCAGGCTTCGCGCTGGGGCATCTGGATGTCCGGGCTGCGCAGGCTGTCCCACCATGAGGCACGATTCGCCGCGCGCGGCAGGGCCGCGCCGATGATCTCTTCGATCTGTTCATAGGTCAGCACGAATTCCGCCTGCTTCTGCCGCATCAGATAATCGCGCAACGCGTCGTAGTCGTTCACCGCTGTCCTCTTCGCTGGTCGAAGCTCCGCTTTGCCCAAAAACGTCAGCCGCGGAAACCAATTTTTAACTCATTCCGGCAGCGCCGTCCCGGCTTAAACACTGCTCAAGCTTTCGGGCGCATTCACTAATGTCGGGAGCAAATGATGTTGTCTCGATGGCGCGACGTCACGGCCCGGCGGCCATGGCGGCTTTCGGCGAAACTGCTGATCATCTCGTCCGTGGTGACGGTGATCGGCTTTTCCGCCATTTGCGTCAACGTCATGCTGGACATGCGCCGCGGCGAGGAGGCGCTCGCCCGCCAGACGTTGGAAAACCTGGCGACGACCATCGAGTCCGACGTCAGCCGCAACATCGAGATCTACGACCTGGCCCTCAAGGCGGTCGCCAGCAACATGCTGCTGCCGGAAATCGGCACGGTCTCGAAGCCGATCCGTCACCTCATCCTGTTCGACCATGCGACCACGGCGAGGCATTTCGGCGCGATCCAGGTGTTCGACGCCGAGGGCCGGCTAACCATCGACGCCTCCACGCTCGATCCCGTTGCCGAGAACCGCAGCGACGAGGATTACTTCAAGGCTCATCGCGACAATCCGGACGCAGGCCTCTTCATCAGCCGTCCCATGCTGTTCCGCGGCGCCTATTCGATCGTGCTGAGCCGGCGTATCAGCGACACCGACGGGGGCTTCCTCGGCGTCGTCGCCGGATCGATCCGCTTCAGCTATTTCCACGAATTGTTCGAGCGGCTGAGCCTCGATGCCGACGACACCATCACCGTGCTCAGGCGCGACCGTACCGTCATGATGCGGCGGCCGTTTGATCTCGACGTGATCGGCACGAATCTGGCCAACCGGCCGGTCTGGAAGGCCGAAAATCTGAAGGTCGGCGGCGCATTCGCCGGACAGGGGCCGATCGACGGCACGCCGCGGCTCTATGTCCGCAGTAGTGGGAGCAGCCCGCTATTCGTGGTGGCAGGCAAGCCACTGAACGCCGTGTTCGAGCTCTGGCAGAAGGAAGCCTACCGCATCGGCGCCGTGGTGCTGGCGCTCAGCGTGTTCATGCTGGCATCGACGCTGGTGCTCGCGCGCGAGATCGGCCGGCGCGCCGAGGCCGAGCGCAAGCTCGAGGAGATGGCGACGACCGACGCGCTCACCGGCCTGAAGAACCGCCGCAAGTTCGACCAGGTGATCGACGTCGAATGGCGCCGCGCGATGCGGCAGCAGACGCCGATCGCGCTCTTGATGATCGATGCCGATCACTTCAAGGCCTACAACGACACGTTCGGCCACCAGGCCGGCGACCAGGTGCTGGTCGGCATCGCCATCTGCATTTCCGATTCGGTGAGCCGCGCCAGCGACTGCGCCGCGCGCTATGGCGGCGAGGAATTCGCCGTGCTGCTGCCGGGCACTTCGGTCACCGACGCCCTCCTGGTGGCCGAGAAGATCCGCGCCAAGGTGCAGGGATGGTCCGACGACCACACGAGCTCGACGGTGTCCTGCGGCATCGCGAGCCTCGTTCCCACCACCGGCATGGACTGGCCGCTGCTGGTCGCCGCCGCCGACAAGGCGCTCTACGCCGCAAAAGCCGGCGGCCGCAACCAGTCGGTGGTCGCGACCTTGCCGAAGCTGTCGCTGGTGGCGTGAGTATTATGTCCTCGGTGTGGGGGGGGGGGGGGGGGGGGGGGGGGGGGGGGGGGGGGGGGGGGGGGGCGCGCGGGGCCCCCCCCCAAAAAAAAGAGATTTGGAAGAGGGGGGG
>NZ_JBVVPM010000005.1:139308-263804 GCF_055811255.1 Bradyrhizobium sp. MI1.11 | reverse complement strand
CCCCACCCCCGCGGGGGCCCCAACGCGGGGGGGGGGCCCCGGGCCCCCCCGGGGGGGGGGGGGGGTTTTTTTTGGGGGGGGGGGGCCCCCCCCACCCCCCCCCCCACCCCCCCACCCCCCCGGGCACGACAGAGACTACTGCCCCAAATACTTCTTCATTTCCGCAATGAGCCCGTCACGCAGCTCCGGCCGCTTCAGGCCGTAGGCGATGTTGGCGCGGAGGAAGCCGGGCTTGGAGCCGCAATCGTGGCGCTCGCCCTCGAACTCGACGCCGTAGAACTTTTGCGATCTGGCGAGGCCGATCATGGCGTCGGTGAGCTGGATCTCGCCGCCGGCGCCGCGCTCCTGGGTCTCCAGGATCTTGAAGATCTCCGGCTGCAGGATGTAGCGGCCGGTGATCGAGAGGTTGGAGGGCGCGGTGCCCTTCGCCGGCTTCTCGACCATGCCGTCGACCTCGAACATCTTGCCGGTGCGTTTGCCGACGCCGCAGATGCCGTATTGATGGGTCAGATGGTCGGGCACCGGCTCGACCGCGATGACATTGGATTTTTCGCCGAGCTTGCTGGCGGTGTCGATCATCTGCTTCAGGCAGCCGGGCGAATTGAGCACGAGTTCGTCCGGCAGCACGACCGCGAACGGTTCGTTGCCGACGATGTCGCGCGCGCACCAGACTGCGTGACCGAGGCCGAGCGGCGCCTGCTGGCGAGTGAAGCTGACGGCGCCGGCCTCCGGCTGGTTCTGCGCCAGAACGTCCTGCTCGGTCTTCTTGCCGCGCGCGGCCAGCGTCGCATCAAGCTCGAACATCCGGTCGAAATGATCTTCGATGACACTTTTGTTGCGGCCGGTGACGAAGATGAAGTGCTCGATGCCGGCTTCCCTGGCTTCGTCATAGACGTACTGGATCAGCGGCTTGTCGACGATCGTCAGCATTTCCTTCGGCATCGCCTTGGTGGCGGGCAGGACGCGGGTGCCGAGGCCGGCAACGGGAAATACGGCTTTGCGGATTTTCATGGGATTGATCGAATACCTGAGGAACACGTGAAGGGAGCAATGGCATCTTGCTAGCTTGTTTGCAGCCGCCAACAAAGGCGGATGTGGGGCCTCATCCTCACAGAGTTAAGAAAAAGGCCACCATCAAAATTTCACCTTTGTTAAGCTGTTGGCAACCGTAACCAGGCCTCCTGAGGGCAGATTTTGGCCGGACAGGTGTGGACATGATGCAATCAATGGCAGGGCTGGCGAAACGGGGCGGGTCCGTGACCGGTGCGACGATGATTGCGGCCGCCCTGCTGTTCCCGCTTCCCGCCGGCGCGCAGGCTCAGAACGGTCTGTCCAATCTGTTCGGCGGTATTTTCTCAGGCCCGAACCCGGCGACTTCGCAAGCAGCGCCCGGATCCAGCGGCGCTCAAACGGGAGTTCAACCCTGGACCGGCGAGGACGGCGCCTCCGGCCATCCGCTGATGACAGCCGCCGCGATCCGCGAGGCCGCGGGTAGCTTCAACAATTGCGTCGCAGGGATGTGGCCCGATGCCGCACGGCGCAACATCACGCAGGAAAATTTCCAGCGCTTCACGGCAGGCCTCGCGCCCGATCTGCGCATCATGGACCTGATGGACTCGCAGCCCGAGTTCACTAAGTCGATCTGGGATTATCTCGACATCCTCGTGAACGACAACCGCCTCGCCAAGGGCCGCGAGGTTCTCGCCAAGTACAAAGCGCAGTTCGACGCCACTGAAAAAGCCACCGGCGTCGACCGCTATATCATCGCCTCGATCTGGGGCATCGAGTCCAACTACTCGACGCAGATGGGCGATCGCAGCGTGCTGCAATCGACCGCGACGCTCGCCTGCATCGGGCGCCGCCAAGCTTACTTCAAGGACGAATTCCTCTCGGCGCTGGAGATCCTCAACCGCGGCGATCTCAGGCCCGAACAGTTGCGCGGCTCCTGGGCCGGCGCCTTCGGCCCGACGCAGTTCATGCCGACCGCGTTCAAGCGCTTTGCCGTGGACGGCGACGGCGACGGCCGGCGTGACGTCGTCGACAATCCCTCCGACCTGATCGCGTCGACCGCCAACAATCTGAAGAAGGACGGCTGGCAGGCCGGCCAGACCTGGGGCTACGAGGTCGTGGTGCCCCAAGGCTTCAACTACATGCTGGCCGACCGCGCCAAGGCGATGACGATGGCGCAATGGGAAAAGCTCGGCCTCAAGCGCCCGACCAACCAGCCCTTCCCGCATCCGGCGGAGAAGGCCTATCTGCTTGCGCCGGCCGGTGCCCAAGGGCCGGGCTTCCTGATGCTGCAGAACTTCCGCGTCATCATGAAGTACAACCCGGCCGAGGCCTATGCGCTGGCGATCGGCCATTTCGCCGATCGCCTCCGCGGCGGCCAGCCCTTCGTGCAGCCCTGGCCGCGGCAGGAGCGGGAGCTGTCCCGCACCGAGCGGCTGGAACTGCAGCAGCTGCTGGCCCAACGCGGCTTCTACAAGGGCACCCCGGACGGCCAGTTCGGCGGCCAGACCCGGGAGGCCCTGCGCAACTTCCAGGCCTCGATCGGGGTCCCCGCCGACGGTTTTGCCTCCTCCGACGTGCTGGACCGGCTGCGCGGGCGGTAAAATCGCGTCGAAAGTAACCCTGAACAGGGATTTTGGCAGGCAGCCTTGACGGCGGCGCCTGTTCCTCGGCGTATGGGTCAAAATCTGCAACAGAATCTGCCCGTTTGGCGCCCGATTCCGTTATTATATCGAGCGTGTCCCGATCCCCCATTGCGCGTGCCCGAGATCGCATGTCGAAGAAGTCCCTGCTCAAGGCGCTGACCGAGACCGGCCCGTTGATCGCGCTGGGGACGGCGCTTGCGATTCTGGTATCGGTTGCCGGCCCGGCCTCGGCGCAGTTCTTCAACTTCCCCGGCTTCGGCGGTCCACCGCAGCGCGCGGCCCCGCCGCCGCGCAATGGCGGAGGCGGCGGCTGGTTCGGCGGAGATTTCTTCGCGCCGTTCCAGCAGCAACAGCAGCAGGCGCCGCGCCAGGATTTTTCGCGCGCGCCGGCGCCAGCCAAGCGTGACACCACGCCCGACAAGAACGTGCTGGTGATCGGTGACGCCATGGCCGACTGGCTCGCCTACGGCCTGGAAGACGCCTACACCGAGCAGCCCGACATGGGCGTGATCCGCAAGCACAAGACCACATCCGGCCTGATCAAGTACCAGCCGAAGGGCGAGCCCTCTGATTGGGTGGCTGCGGCCAAGGGCATTCTCGAGACCGAGAAGCCTGAAATCATCGTCGTCATGCTCGGCCTCAACGACCGCATCTCGATCCGCGAGCCGGTGGCCGAGAAATCCGACAAGGCCTCGGACAAGGACAAAGACAAGAAGAACGACAAGGGCGCCCGCGCCAAGCCGCAAGGAAAGCCGGGTGACAAGCCGGGCGATGCCAAACCCGACACGGCCGCCAAGCCGGACGACAAGCCCGCCGACACCGACCTGCCGCAGGATGATGCCGATAACGCCGACACGCCTGCGGCCGCGCCCGAAAAGACGGCGCGCAATCCGAACGGTGTCTACGAATTCCGCGACGAGCGCTGGGTCGAGCTCTACGGCAAGAAGATCGAGGAGCTCGCCAACGTCCTCAAGGCCAAAGGCGTGCCGGTGCTCTGGGTCGGCCTGCCCGCGATCCGCGGCCCCAAGGGCACGGCGGACATGCTGTTCCTGGATTCGCTCTATCGCGAAGGCGCGGCCAAGGCCGGCATCACCTATGTCGACGTCTGGGACGGCTTTGTAGACGAAGCCGGCCGCTTCCTTCAGAAGGGCCCGGACTTCGAAGGCCAGATCCGTCAGCTCCGCAGCGGCGACGGCGTCTATTTCACAAAACCCGGCGCGCGCAAGCTCGCGCATTATGTCGAGCGCGAGATCACGCGCCTGCTCGCAGGCCGCTCCGGCCCGATCGCGCTGCCGAGCGAGCCGGCGACACCCGATACCAGCGCCGAGCCCGGCAAGCCCGCACCGCGGCCGCTGGCCGGCCCGATCGTGCCGCTGGTTGCGGCCTCGATCTCGACCGATCAATTGCTGGGTGGGCCGGGCTCGCGTCCTGCCGCCGTCGATGCGCTCGCTGCGAAGACGATGGTGAAGGGCGAGCCACTGGCTGCGCCTGCCGGCCGCGCCGACGATTATGCCTGGCCGCGTCGCGAAGTCGGCCGCGAGCAGGCCAAGGGCGATACGCCGGTCGCCGCGACGACGCCCGATGGCGGTACGCCGGGTGCGGCCGCAGCGATCGCCCCGCCAAAGCTTGCGCCGAAGAAGCCACCGGCGCCGCAGCAACCGGCACAGGCCGCGCCATCGATGCGCGATTTCTTCGGCTTTGGTTCGCCGCCGCCCCCGCCGCGTCAATTGGCGCCGGCGCCGCGCAATCCGAATCCCGCGATCCCGCGTCCGCCTGGCAATGTCGGGCGATCGGCGGAAGTTTTCCGGTAGTTTTTCTAAGCTGAGGTCTCGTGTCCCGGACGCGCTGCAGCGTGAAACGCTGCCGCGCAGAGCCGGGACCAGCACGTCCAAAAAGAATGTGCCCCGGCTCAGCAACGCGGCGTTACACGCCGCACTGCGTCCGGGGCCTGATGCTTATCGTGCGTTGGCTTTAGCCGTAATAGCGCCAGCGCGGCGGCGGGCGGCGCGAAGGCCGTGCCATCAGCAACGCGAGGGCGAAGCCGATACCGCCGGCGACCAGCAGCGCACCGAGCGGGTTGTCCTGCACCTTCTGGGCAATCGCCTGCGAACCGTCGCGCAAGGTTTCGGCCGGCTTGTCATAGGCGTCCTTGGCATAGCTGGCCGCGGTGTCCGTCGCGTCACGGACGGCATCCTTGGCTTGGCCGTAGAGATTCTGCACGGAGCCTGCGGCTTCCCGCGCCTTGCCCGACGCCTGTGTCTGCGCATCGCCTGCGAGATCACCGACAGCGCCTTCCGCGCGTCCTGCGAATTCCTTGGCCGATCCGACAATCCGATCTTTATCCATGATGCTCCTCCTCAGGGGTCAGCCCAAGTAACCGATCAGGAGCGGCGCGGTTCCTCACGCTAGAGAATAAGCCCGCCATCGACGACCAATGTCTGGCCGATGATGTAGGACGACAGCGGCGATGCCAGGAATAGCGCCGCGCCCGCCATGTCAGCCGGCGTGCCCAATCGCCGCAGCGGAATGCGTGAAAGTGCACCTTCGAGCCGCTTGGGATTGTCGGTCGTCACCTTCGTCATCTTGGTATCGACGAGACCGGGCGCGATGCCGTTGACGCGGATGCCATCTTCGGCCCAGGCCTCGCCCAGCGTCCGTGTCAATGCGACCGCGCCGGTCTTCGACGCGTTGTAAGCAGGATTGCCCATGGTGGAATGATAGGCCGCGGTCGAGGACACCATGATCAGCGATCCCCGCGAGTCCCGCAGCATGGAATGAAAGCGCGTGGCGCAGGCCATCAGGCTCATCAGATTGACCTCGACGACCTTGCGGAAGCCCGCCATCTCGAACTCGCCACGGCGATAGAGCACCGCGCCCTGCGCGAGCACCAGGATATCGAGCCGTTCGAACGACGGCTTGAACGCTTCGACCGCTCCGGCATTGCCGACGTCGAGCTGCGCGTAGGAAAGACCGGTGAGATCCGAGCCCTCCGCTTGCGAATATTCCTTCGCGTGAGCGCGCGTGCCGCAGACCGCAACTTGCGCGCCCCTGATGCGAAAGGCTTGCGCGATGCCGTTGCCAATGCCGCTGGATCCGCCGACGACCAGCACCTGCTTGCCTGAGAAATCGAGCTCGTTCGTCATTGCTGGCCTCCCCGATCGTCTTGCTTGTTTGACCTGTCTGCGGATCGATGACAGCCTTGTCAATCACAACAAAAACAAGCAGCGCTCGGAGGAAACAGCATGGCCGATTTCAAACAACTCAGCCGGTCCGTGAAGGGCCTGACCGTTCTCGTCACCGGCGCGGCCAGCGGCATGGGGCGTGCAACGGCACGCGTGTTCGCCGCTGACGGCGCAAACGTTGCCGTCACGGATTATGACGAGCAGGGCGCGCTGGCCGTCGCGAAGGAGATCGCGGCAGGCGGCGGAGCCGCGCAAGCCTGGAAGCTCGATGTTGCCGACGGCGATAAGATCAAGCGCGTGGTCGGCGACGTCGCCGCGCATTTCGGCGGTCTCGACGTCATCGTCAACAATGCCGGCATCTCCGTGCGCGTTGCGATCGACGACGAGGCCTATGAGGACGCCTGGGCCAAGGGCCTCGCGGTGATGCTAACGGCGCATCCGCGCATCATCCGCGCCGCGCTGCCTCATTTGCGCAAGTCGAACAGCCCGCGCATCGTCAACATCGCCTCGACCGAGGCGCTCGGCGCCACCGCATTGCACAGCCCCTATTCGGCGGCGAAGGGCGGCGTCGCCAGCCTTACCCGCTCGCTCGCGGTGGAGCTCGGCCGCGAAGGCATCACCGTCAACTGCATCTGCCCCGGGCCGATCCGCACCGCCATCACCGACCGCATCTCGGAGGAGCACAAGACCATCTACGCCAAGCGCCGCACCGCACTGGGCCGCTACGGCGATCCCGAAGAGGTCGCGCACATGACGCTGAGCCTGTGCCTGCCGGCGGCGTCCTTCCTCACCGGCGCGGTCATCCCCGTCGACGGCGGCCTGATGGCGCGCAACGCGTGAGAGCTGTAGCCCGGATGGAGCGCAGCGCAATCCGGGAAGGTCTTTCCGCGGCACGATGCCCCGGATTGCGCTTCGCACCATCCGGGCTATAGGCAGCTATGCGCACCGAGCGTTGACATCGCCCGTTACGGGAGTAACTTTTTCCTCGACAGAGCGGGACCAACCGCTTGCACGCCCGGGAGAAAACGCCATGACGATCGCCATCCGGCAACTTCAGACACATTTTGTCGGCGAGGTTTCCGGCCTCGATCTGCGACAGCCTCTCACACCAGATGAGGCGCGCGAGGTCGAAGCCGCCATGGACAAATATGCGGTGCTGGTGTTCCACGATCAGGACATCACCGACGAACAGCAGATGGCCTTTGCGCTGAATTTCGGCCAGCGCGAGGACGCGCGCGGCGGCACCGTGACGAAGGAAAAGGACTACCGGCTCCAGACGGGCCTAAACGACGTCTCCAATCTCGGCAAGGACGGCAAGCCGCTGGCGAAGGACAGCCGCGCGCATCTGTTCAATCTCGGCAACTGCCTGTGGCATTCCGACAGCTCGTTCCGCCCCATCCCGGCAAAATTCTCGCTGCTGTCGGCGCGCGTGGTGAACCCGAAGGGCGGCAACACCGAATTCGCCGACATGCGCGCGGCCTATGATGCGCTCGACGACGAGACCAAGGCCGAAATCGAGGACCTCGTCTGCGAGCACTCGCTGATGTATTCGCGGGGATCGCTCGGCTTCACCGAATACACCGATGACGAGAAGCAGATGTTCAAGCCGGTGCTGCAACGTCTCGTGCGCACCCATCCCGTGCATCGCCGCAAGTCGCTCTATCTCTCATCGCATGCGGGCAAGATCGTCGGCATGAGCGTCCCCGAGGGCAGGCTGCTGCTGCGCGATCTCAACGAGCACGCGACGCAAAGCGAGTTCGTCTACGTCCACAAATGGAAGCTGCATGATCTCGTGATGTGGGACAACCGCCAGACCATGCACCGCGTCCGCCGCTACGACCAGTCGCAGCCCCGCGACATGCGCCGCGCGACGGTCGCGGGCACGGAGCCGACGGTGCAGCAGCAGGCGGCGGAGTAGGCGCTACTCAGCAATCGGTGTCATCGCCCGGCTTGACCGGGCGATCCAGTACTCCGAGACAGCTGCGATAGAGCCGATACGCCCCGGCGTACTGGATGCCCCGGTCAAGCCGGGGCATGACAGCGGAGGGCGATACACGGCAGCGAGAATGGCGCTACGCGTGGCCCGCCTCGTTCGAGAGCATGCCGGGATCGATGCCGATCTTGCGCAGCGCGCGTCCGTATTTTTCGTCGACGTCGTCGCCAAAGATCAAATCCGAATCCGCGTCGCAATGCAGCCAGCCATTGCTCTGGATTTCGGTCTCGAGCTGGCCCGGCGCCCAGCCGGCATAGCCGAGCGCGAGGATGGCGTGCTTGGGACCGGAGCCGTTGGCGATCGCACGCAGGATGTCGACGGTCGCGGTGAGGCAGACGCCGTCGTCGATCCGGAGCGTCGCGTTCTCGATGTAGAAATCGCTGGAGTGCAGCACGAAGCCGCGGCCGGTATCGACCGGACCGCCGCGTAGCACCTTCATGCTTTCGGCATTCTCCGGCAGCTTGATGTGCTCGCCCTTCTTGATGATGCCGAGTTGCTCCAACAACTCGGGGAAGTCGATGCTGCCGGCCGGGTGGTTGACGATGATGCCCATCGCGCCTTCGGCGGAGTGGGCGCAGAGATAGATCACCGAGCGCTCGAAGCGCTCGTCGCCCATCACGGGCATGGCGATCAACAGCTGGCCGTCGAGGTAGCCCGCCGAACTCGGGAGCGCGGGGGCTGACTTGCGGGTGCTTTCGCCCGTCCTCTTGCCTGTGGGAGCCATCGGTGAAGCACTCCGGTTTCAGTTCCTATCCTGATGTCGGGCCGACCGGCTGTCAAATCAAGGCTTGCAGGGACTCGATTCAAGTGCATCCATCACAAGCAATTCAATGGTTTGCCGCGGGGTCACCCTGTAAAGACGTACCATGCTGACAAGAGTTCCCCTGCGTGCGGCGGTTGGCGTCGCGACAGCCCTGCTCGCGTCGTCGCTGGCGCTTGATGCCCATGCCGACGATTCATCGCCATGGCAACGCGACGGACATTCCGCGGTGCGGTTGCTGGCGGGATCGCGCAGCGGCGCCGTCCTGCTCGGCGGTATCGCCTTCCAGATCCAGCCCGGCTGGAAGACCTATTGGCGAATGCCGGGCGATTCCGGCGTTCCGCCGCGCTTCGATTTCTCGAAATCCGACAATGTCGAAGCGGTGACGGTGATGTGGCCGGCCCCGCAGAAATTCGACGACGGCGCGGGCGGCCATTCGATCGGCTATCACGACCAGATCGTGCTGCCCCTGCGCATCATCGCCAAGGCGGCCGACAAGCCGGTGACGCTGCGCGCCGAAATCAATTATGCGGTGTGCGAAAAGCTTTGCATTCCCGTCGAGGCCCGCGCCGAGCTCGGCTTCAACAGCGTCGCCTCGACCGAGGATGCCAATCTGCGTGCAGCGCTCGACACCGTGCCCAAGCCTGCCACCATCGGCGATCCCAACCCGCTCACCATCCGCGACGTCAAGCGTGACGGGCCCAAGAATGTCGTAGTCGACGTGGTCGCGCCCGATGCGCGCACCGTCAATCTCTACGTGGAAGGCCCGACGCCTGATTGGGCGTTGCCCATCCCGGCACCGGTCGAGCCCAGCCCACCGGGCGTGAAGCGATTTTCTTTCGAGCTCGACGGACTGCCGCCGGGCGCCAAGCCCGACGGCGCAGCGCTGAAGTTCACGCTGGTCGGACCGGAGAAGTCGTACGAGTTCAATACCAATTTGGAGTGATTGTCGTCCTGGACAAGCGGAGCGTAGATCCAGGACCCATTCCCCCAAGGCGTAGTGGTGGCGCGAAACTGCTAACCTCGAATCTTCGCCAAACCTCTCCCTGGGGTAATGGGTCCTGGCTTTCGCCAGGACGACGTTGGAGTTGCAACACACTCCACCCAACCGAATCTTAACGAATGGTTGCTAATCCCCTAGGCTAGCGCGGCAAGTCTGCCGCAGCATTCCTGTGCGCCTCGGGGATCCTTCGAATTGGCCGTGATGGATGCAGAACCCGCAACGACCGGACCTGCCGGCCTTATCGCGCGGCTGCGCCAAAAATTGACGGGCGGGTCGAGCGAGGCGTCGCTGACGCGGCGGCTGGCCGGCACCATCTTCGTCATCCGCGTGATCAGCGCCGGTCTTGCCTATTTCTCGCAGGTCCTGCTCGCGCGCTGGATGGGAACGTCGGACTACGGCGTCTATGTCTATGTCTGGACCTGGGTGCTGCTGCTCGGCAGCATGATGGACTTTGGCATCTCGGCCTCCGCGCAAAAAATCATTCCGGAATACCGCGGCCGTGGCGAGCATGCGCTGCTCCGCGGCTTTCTCTCGGGCAGCCGCTGGCTGACCTTTGCCGTTTCCGCACTGGTGTCGCTCGGCCTTGCCGGTATCGTCAAATTGCTGTCGCCCTGGATCGATCCGGCCGAAGAGCTGCCGCTCTATATCGGCTGCATGACGCTGCCCGCTTTCGTCGTCGCCAACACCCAGGACGGCATCGCGCGTTCGCATGACTGGATGCAGCTCGGCCTGATGCCGCAATTCATCATTCGCCAGGCGCTGATCATCGTCATCACGGCCTGCGCCTTCCTGCTCGGCTATCATCTCGGCGCGGTCGCCGCGATGGTCGCGAGCGCCGGCGCGGTGTGGATCGCGATGACCGGGCAGATGGTGGTGCTGAACCGCAAGCTCGGCGGTCATATCGAGCCGGGCCCCAAGGCCTACGACATCGGCGGCTGGCTCGCCGTGTCGCTGCCGATCCTGCTGGTCGAAAGCTTCTACCTGCTGCTGTCCTACACCGACGTGCTGGTGCTGCAGCAGTTCCGCCCCTCCGAGGAGGTCGGCGTCTATTTCGCCGTGGTGAAGACGCTGGCGCTGGTCTCCTTCATCCACTACGCGATGTCGGCGACAACAGCGCATCGCTTCGCCGAATACAACGCTGCGGGCGACAAGGCGCGGCTGTCGGCCTACGTGGCGCATGCCATCAACTGGACGTTCTGGCCGTCGCTGGCGGCGACCATCGTGCTGCTCGCGCTCGGCAAGCCGCTGCTCTGGCTGTTCGGGCCGCAATTCGTGGTCGGCTACGACATCATGTTCGTCGCCGCGATCGGTCTCGTGGTCCGCGCCGCGATCGGCCCGGTCGAACGGCTGCTCAACATGCTCGGCCAGCAGAAGATCTGCGCGCTGGCCTATGCGCTGGCGTTTGCGATGAACCTGGTGCTCTGCATCGCGCTGGTGCCGCGCTTCGGCGGCCACGGTGCTGCGGCCGCGACCTCGATCTCGCTCAGTTTCGAGACGGTGCTGCTGTTCTGGATCGTGCGACAACGGCTCGGCCTGCACGTGCTGGCGTTCGGACGCTAGCCATCGGCTCAAGGCGATTGGAAAGCCATCCGCCGCCTGATATGGTCGGATCCATGGCTGCAAGCGATCTGCGAAACCTTCTGGAACGTGCCCAGACTTGGCCTGAAGAGGCCCAGAAGGAGTTGGTTGCCATTGCCAGCGAAATCGAGAGTGAGCTGCTCGGCGGCGAGTATCTTGCAACGCAAGAGGAATTGCGAAGCATTGACGCGGCCTTGGCGTCGATAGATCGCGGCGAGGTCGCTACGGATGCCGAGGTTGCGGAGGCCTTCGCGAAATTTGCGCGGGGATGAAGATCGTCTGGACGCGAGGGGCGCTTGCTGATCTCGCGGACATCGCGACCTATTATGCCAGCAACGCCAGCCCTGTGATCGCGGAAGCTGTCGGCCAGAGATTCGTTGACGTCGTGGAACGTGTCCGTGTCGCGCCTTTCTCGGCGCTACGCGTTGCGCACCGTTCCGAGGTTCGTGTCGCAGCGGTCGTCCGCTACCCATTCCGGATATTTTACCGTGTCCGTGGCGACGTCATCCATATCGTCCACATCCGCCACACGTCACGGCGACCGGTCGCGGGGCTGAATGAGCCCGGAAGGCAATATGCCTAATCTAGAGCGTTATCGGTTCTGATTGAATGAGAACCGAAGCTCTGGATTCCGGTTTTGACGTCTAACCGAAATGTCCGTTTCGCGAGAGGGCGACGAATTGGAGAAAACGCCTCCGCTCCGCCCCCCTGCAGGAGGATTTTTCTTATTCGGTGCAAGCAGTTGCACCGCAGGGAAAGTTTATTCTACGTCATATTGCCCAACTGACGAGATGAACCTAAGATTCCCTGGACATGATCGATCCACTCTACGTCGCCTCGGGTTTCGGCGTCGGCCTGCTGGTCGGGATGACCGGCGTCGGCGGCGGTTCGCTGATGACGCCGCTGCTGATCCTGCTGTTCGGGATTCACCCATCGACCGCAGTCGGCACCGACCTGCTCTATGCCGCCGCCACCAAGACCGGCGGCAGCGTGGTGCATGGCTGGTCGCGCAGCGTGCACTGGCCGGCGGTGCTGCGGCTCGCCTGCGGCAGCCTTCCGGCGAGCGCGCTGACGCTGCTGGTGCTATGGAAGCTCGACCTCAAGAGCGATTCCGAGCGCAATCTCGTCAACCTCGTGCTCTGCTTCGCACTGCTGCTGACTGCGACCTCGCTGATCTTCCGCAGATCGATCATGGAGCGCTATCGCCGGCGCCTGGAGCAGGTCGATGACCGCACCACGGCGATCGCGACCGTCGTCACCGGAATCGTGCTCGGCGTGCTGGTTTCGATTTCATCGGTCGGCGCCGGCGCGGTCGGCGTCACCGTTCTGCTGCTGCTCTATCCGCGACTGCCGGTGGCGACCATCGTCGGCTCCGACATCGCCCATGCGGTCCCGCTGACGCTGATCGCTGGAATGGGGCATTGGGCGCTTGGCGACGTGGATTGGGCGCTGATGGGCGTGCTGCTGTTGGGCTCGCTGCCCGGCATCGTCGTCGGCAGCTTTAGCGCGACACGCGTGCCCGAGACGGTGCTGCGCCTGACACTTGCCTGCGTGCTGTTCGTGGTCGCCGGCAAGATCATGTTCGCGGAGCTGCACCTGTCCTCGGCATTCGAGACGGCGCTGGCCTGGACACACTGAACGGAGAACGGCGTCGTCCGATATCATCTTGTAGGGTGGGCAAAGCGAAGCGTGCCCACCACTTTTTTCCTCATTCGAACAAACGATGGTGGGCACGGCGCTGACGCGCCTTTGCCCACCCTACGGCACCGCCGAACTACTCCGCGGTCCAACCGCCGTCGATCGACAAATTCGTGCCGGTGATCTGCGCGGCATCGTCGCCGCACAGGAACAGCGCGAGGGCCGCGACCTGCTCGGAGGTGACGAACTCCTTGGTCGGCTGCGCGTCGAGCAGCACGTCGTTGATGACCTGCTCGCGCGTGAGATTGCGGGCCTTCATGGTGTCGGGGATCTGCTTCTCCACCAGCGGCGTCCAGACATAGCCCGGGCTGATGCAGTTGCAGGTGATCTTGCTGGTCGCGACCTCCAGCGCCACGGTCTTGGTCAGGCCGGCGATGCCGTGCTTGGCCGACACATAGGCCGACTTGAAGGGCGAGGCGACCAGCGAGTGCGCGGAAGCAGTATTGATGATGCGGCCCCAACCCTTCTTCTTCATGCCCGGGACGGCGGCGCGAATGGCATGGAAGGCCGAGGACAGGTTGATCGCGATGATCTGGTCCCATTTCTCCGGCGGGAATTCCTCGATCGGCGAGACGAACTGGATGCCCGCATTGTTGACGAGGATGTCGACCGAACCAAAACTCTTCTCGCCGAGCGCGATCATCCCGGCGATTTCGGCGGGCTTGGTCATGTCGGCGGGCGAATAGACCGCCTTCACGCCGAAATCGGACTCGATCTTGGTGCGCTCCTTCTCGATGTCCTCCGGCGAGCCGAAGCCGTTGATGACGACGTTGGCGCCGGCGGCGGCGAAGGCGCGCGCATAGGCGAGCCCGATGCCGCTGGTCGACCCGGTCACGACGGCGTTCTTGCCTGACAGACTACCCATATTACTCGCTCCTTTTTGGCGGGGGCACAGTGACGTCCCCCGTGAGATCGTAGGTCACCATGGTCTCGCCGGATTGCGGCCGCTCGAGCCAATCCTTGTGGCGCATCGACAGATGCACGTCACGCACGCCGGCTTCCCAATGCTCGACCATGGCGACATGCGAGAAATCGTAATCCTTGGACGAGGATTCGTAATTCTTGCTGCGGTAGATCAGGTGCACCACAGTAACGGTACTTTCGCGCGATACCTTGGCAAGGAATTCCACGGAAGGGTCGTTCTTGAGATAATCGGGCAATTTGGAAATCAGGTCGCGCACGGCCCTGCGGGCGTTGTGCACCTGCTTGTTCTTGTCGGTGTTCATCCGCGTGCGGCTCGAGAAGCGGATGTCCTTCTCGCGCTCGGTCGCCTCGAGCAGCGAGGTCGGCAGATCGCCGCGAGCGCTGAAAAGGTCGATCTGGAAGATGAGAAGATCGCGGTCGGTCTCGGCGTCCAGCACGTAGTCGAGCGGCGTGTTGGAGGCGATGCCGCCATCCCAATAATGCTCGCCCTCGATCACAACGGACGGAAAGCCGGGCGGCAGCGCGCCGGAGGCCATGATGTGCTCGGGGCCGATTTTCTTGCCGAGCTTCCTGAACTCGAAATTGTCGAAATATTTGAAGTTGCCGGAAGTGACGCCGACGGCACCGACCGACAGCCGCGTCTTCAGATCATTGATGCGGTCGAAATCGACCAGACGCTCCAGCGTCTTCTTCAGCGGTGCGGTGTCGTAATAGCTCTCGGCCTGCGGGCTGCCGGGCGGCCAGAGCGGCGCGGGCGGAATGCGCGGCGTGAAGAAGCCGGGCACGCCGAAGGTCGCGATCAATGCGGCGCTGGTCGAGTTGAACAGCTCGCGGCTGTGGTCGCTCTTGCCGATCGGCTTCCACGGCACCGGCGCGGAGACCATCTCCCAGAATTCCTTGAGCCGCTTGACGCGCGTCTGCCCTTCGTTGCCGGCGATGATCGCGGCATTGACCGCGCCGATCGAGATGCCGGCGACCCAGTCCGGCTCGAAGCCGGCATGGCAGAGCGACTGAAAGGCGCCGGCCTGATAGGAGCCGAGCGCGCCGCCGCCCTGGAGGACCAGGACACGTTGCGCGTTCGCGGGGATTGTTGCGACTTCTGGACTATGATCAATCATGCGGGAACAGTAGCAGATGGCGAGCGACCGTGGCGACAGTCTGCCGCGGCGTCAATGCATCCCGGGATCAAGTCTGGCTTATCGGGCGTCCGTCGAGGCCAGGATCATGGTCCAGAACACCTTGTATTTGGTGCCGGGAGCATAGCCCGCCGCGATGCCCAATTTTGTGACACCGCTCTTGAGCATGTTGGCGCGGTGCGGGGGCGAGTCGCGCCAGCCGGAAAACGCTTCCGCCAGCGTATGATAGCCGGCCGAGACGTTCTCGACCGCAACGGTCGCCGGATAGCCGCCGGCGCTGAGGCGCTTAGCCAGCGGCGCGCGGACGTCGTGGTCCATCTTGTTGGCGGCAGCCATGGCCTGGGACTGAGATTCGGCGAGACTCATCAGGGCAGGATCGATCACGACGGTGCCGAGCCCGTTGTTCTGGCGGTATTGCGAGATCATGATCGCTGCCGCCTGCGCATCGAGCTTTGCGCCCGGGACAGCCATATCGGCATACATCGAGGGCTGCTGGACCGGTGCCTCGTTGCCGGCACAGCCGGCGAGCAGCAAAAGGATGAGTATCGCGGCCGCGACGCGCATGAACAGGAGCCCCCAAATCAGGCGCCGTTGTTGCATACCAACCGTGGCTGAAAGGTGAATATTGAGGAAAAATTGACCCGTTGAGTGCGCTCAGGTGCCCGCAAAGATCCGGTAGCGGCGGGGCTCCAGGCCGATCGTGTCGCCGGCGCGCAGTTCCCTGTCGCGGGGAGCGTCAATCTCGATGGTTTCTCCGCCTGATAGTGCCACCTCGGCCCGCTGCACGGGACCGAAATTCCGGACATGCCGCACGGCGCCCTCAAAGGCACCGCTGCCGGGCGGGCCAACCAACATGTCGTGTCGCCGCACGAACAGTCTTGACGCGCCAGGCGCATGCCCGTCTGCCGCGAGCCGAAGCGGCCGGTCGCCGAGCGTGATGAGACCGTCCGCGATCAGGACCGGAAGCTCGATGGATTCGCCGATGAAGCTGTGGACGAAGGCGGTCGCCGGGCTCTCATAGACGTCATCGGGCGAGCCGATCTGCTCGATCTTGCCCTTGTCCATCACCACCACGCGGTTGGCGACTTCGAGCGCCTCCTCCTGATCATGGGTGACGAAGATCGAGGTGACGTTGATCTCGTGGTGCAGCGAACGCAACCATTTGCGCAGCTCCTTGCGCACCTTGGCATCAAGCGCGCCGAAGGGTTCGTCGAGCAGCAGGATGCGCGGCTCGATCGCGAGCGCGCGGGCCAGCGCGATGCGCTGGCGCTGGCCGCCGGAGAGCTGGCTCGGATAACGGTCGGCGAGCCAGTCGAGCTGCACGAGATCGAGCAGCTCCTTGACGCGCGCGCGGATGGTCGCTTCGTCCTTGCGGATCGCGCGCGGCTGCACGCGCAGCCCGAAGGCCACGTTCTCGAACACCGTCATGTGGCGGAACAGCGCGTAGTGCTGAAATACGAATCCGACGTGCCGCTCGCGCGCGCCCTGCGCCAACGCATCCTCGCCGTTGAAGGACACCTCGCCGGAATCGGGCCAGTCGAGCCCGGCGATGATCCGCAGCAGCGTTGTTTTGCCCGAGCCGGACGGCCCGAGCAGCGCGAGCAGCTCGCCGTCATTGACCTTGAGGTCGACGCCGTCGAGGGCTTTGAAACTGCCGAACTTCTTGACGAGATTCCTGACTTCAATGCTCACTTGCGTCATGTCCTTCGTCGAGGTGATTTTCCAGAACGGTCTTGGCGATCAGCGTGATCAGCGCCAGCATCGCCAGCATCGAGGCGATCGCGAACGCCGCGACGAACTGGTATTCGTTGTAGAGAATCTCGACCAGCAGCGGCATGGTGTTGGTCTCGCCGCGGATATGGCCGGAGACGACGGAGACCGCGCCGAACTCGCCCATCGCGCGCGCGTTGCAGAGCAGGACGCCGTAGAGCACGCCCCATTTGATATTGGGCAGCGTGACGCGGAAGAAGGTCTGCAGGCCCGAGGCGCCGAGCGAGATCGCGGCCTCCTCCTCCTGCGTGCCCTGCTCCTGCATCAGCGGGATCAACGCCCGCGCCACGAAGGGGAAGGTCACGAAGGTGGTCGCAAGCGCGATGCCGGGCACCGCGAACAGGATCTGGATGTCGTGATCGCGCAGCCAGCCGCCGAAATAGCCCTGCGCGCCGAACAGCAGCACGAAGACGAGACCCGAGATCACCGGGCTGACCGAGAACGGCAAATCGATCAGCGTGATCAGGAAGGTCTTGCCCGAGAATTCGAATTTTGCAATCGCCCAGGCCGCGACGAGACCGAACACGAGATTGAGACCAACCGAGATGGCCGCCACCACGAGCGTCAGCTTGATCGCGGACAACGCTTCCGGGTCGGCGAGCGCGGAGAGATAGGCGAGGACGCCCCTTGAGAAAGCTTGTGCGAAGACCAGGGCCAGCGGCAGCACGACGAACATGGTGAGAAAGATCACCGCCAGCGCGATGATGACGATGCGGACCGCCTTTGGCTCGGTGCGGAGATTGTTGCGTGCGGCCGCGGCATGCGCGCGTGCCCTGGCGTCCGGAGCCGAAAGTGAGACGGAATCTGCGATCTGCATCGTCATCGCATCCTCCTCAGCGCACAGGTATCCGGCTCTGCGCCCAGCGCTGGAGCCGGTTGACGGCGAAGATGATGACGAAGGAGACGACGAGCATGACGACGGCGATCGCGGTCGCATCGGCATAGCGGAATTCGGACAGCCGGATCACGATCAGCAATGGCGCGATCTCGGAGACATTCGGCAGATTGCCGGCGATGAAGATCACCGAGCCGTATTCGCCGACCGCGCGCGCAAAGGCGAGCGCGAGCCCGGTGAGCAGCGCCGGCCCGAGCGAGGGCAGGATCACGCGAATGATGGTCTGCCAGCGGCTGGCGCCGAGACTGCCCGCGGCTTCCTCGATCTCGGGATCGAGGTCCTGCAGCACCGGCTGCACCGTGCGCACCACGAAGGGAATGCCGATGAAGATCATGGCAACGAAGATGCCGACCGGCGTGAACGCCACCTTGATGCCGAGCGCGGCAAGCGGCGCACCCAGCCAGCCCTTCTCGGCGAACAGGGCGGTCAGCGCGACGCCGGCAACGGCCGTCGGCAGTGCGAACGGCACATCAACGATGGCATCGAAGAGGCGCCGGCCCGGAAAGCGGTAGCGCACCAGCGCCCAGACGATGATGCTGCCCATTACCAGATTGACGCAGGCCGCCGCGAAAGCGAGTCCGAACGACACCCGCAGCGCGTTCAGGGTGCGGCGGCTGGAGAGGATGTTCCAGAATTGCTCGGGGCTCAGCTCAAGCGATTTCAGGAACAGCCCGGCGAGCGGAATCAGGATGATCAGGGTCAGCCAGGAAAGCGTCAGTCCCATGGTGAGACCGAAGCCCGGCAATGTCCGGCGTCGTGCTGCGATTACGCTCACCAGGCCCCCTGCTAAACCCCTCCGACGGCGCCCGATCAGTTCTTGTAAATCTGGTCGAAGACGCCGCCGTCGGCAAAATGTTCCTTCTGCGCCTTGGTCCAACCACCGAAAACGTTGTCGATCGTGAATAGTTCGACCTTGGCGAAGGCGTTTTCGTATTTTTTCGCGATCTCGGCATCGCGCGGACGATAGAAATTGCGCGCGGCGATCTCCTGACCTTCCTTGGTGTACCAGTACTGAAGGTAGGCGTCGGCAGCGTTGCGGGTGCCTTTTTTATCGGCGACCTTGTCGACAATCGTAACCGGCGGCTCGGCGAGGATCGACAGCGGCGGCGCGACGATCTCGAACTTTTCGGGGCCGAATTCCTTAAGCGCGAGATACGCCTCGTTCTCCCAGGCGAGCAGCACGTCGCCGACGCCGCGCTCGACGAAGGTCACGGTGGCGCCGCGCGCGCCGGTATCCAGCACCGGAACCTGCTGGTAGAGTTTTCCGATGAAGTCCTTGGCCTTGTCGGCCGAGCCGTATTTCTTCTGCGCAAAGCCCCAGGCGGCAAGATAATTCCAGCGCGCACCACCCGACGTCTTCGGGTTCGGCGTGATCACGGCAACGCCCGGCTTGAGCAGATCGTCCCAGTCCTTGATAGCCTTGGGATTGCCCTTCCGCACCAGGAACACGATGGTGGAGGTATAGGGCGATGAATTCTGCGGCAGTCGCTTCTGCCAGTCGGCTGCGGTGAGCCCTTTCCCAGCGATGGCGTCGATATCGTAGGCAAGCGCCAGCGTCACCACGTCGGCCTGCAATCCGTCGATCACCGCGCGCGCCTGCGATCCGCTGCCGCCATGCGACTGCTTGATCTCGACGCTCTTGCCGGTTTCCTTCTGATAGGCAGCCGCGAACGACTTGTTGAACTCGGCATAGAGCTCGCGCGTCGGATCGTACGACACGTTCAGCAGATTGATGTCAGCAGCGAGAGCCGAGCTTGCCAAAGAAGCCGTCACGAGGAGGCCTGCCGCGAGCGGGACGATACGGCGCATCATGTCCATCTCCATTTACCTCGACGACATCTGTGTCATCGATGGCATGCGGGCATAACTCGGGTCGAAACGCGCTCAAGTCAACGGAACCGGATTTCCTTGTTCGTAGCCGGGCAGCGCGACTGTGCTACGAAATCTTCATCGTATGGATGCCGCATTCTGTCTTCGCTCGGCCGCGCCAGCGACCGGCGCGTGCGTCCTCGCCTTCGGCCGTTCTGCTGGTGCAAGGCATACACCCAACCGACAGAAAACCGGAGGCGGCCAGTGGATGACGCGGCAATTTGGCGCGGACGAAAATCGCTTCGAGTTCCTCACGCGAGACATTGGCGAAGGGGTTGAACTTCAACCTTGTGCCATCGTCTTCGACCACAGGAATGTCGGCGCGGGTACTGCCCTGGAAGCGCTTGCGACCGTTGAGCCATGCATCGAACGGTTTCAGCGCACGCGCCAGCGGCTCGACCTTGCGAATACGGCAGCAGGCATCCGGATCGGAGAACCAGAGGTCGCGATCGCCATCCTCGCGCGCCAGCGTCTCCTCCGCCGGCTTGATCGAGCGGACATCCTTCAGGCCGAGCATCGCAATCAGCGTATCGCGATAGGCAAGCGTCTCCTCAAACAGCCAGCCGGTGTCGAGAAAAATCACCGGGATCGCCGGATCGACGTCGGCCATGACCTTCAGCAGCGTCGCCGATTCTGTGCCGAAGGACGACACCAGCGCAAGCTTGTCGCGCCCGACCGTCTTCAGCGCAGCGGCGATGATTTCGGCGGGCGAGGCATCGCGCAAGGCGCGATCGAGCTCCTCCGCCGAAGGCAGCGCAGAGGCGGAGATTGACGAAACTGAAGACGCGATTGCGTTCACGTGCCGACACCCTCGGAATGACGCAGCTGCATGCGCCGGTGCAGCGCGGTGATGCGGCCATCGCCGGTCGGCTGGTAGAACACCGAATAGCGCTTCGCGGTCTGCATGAAGGCTTCCGCGTCGGCCTGCTTCTTGACCTCGAAGGAATCGAAGCCGGCGCGCAGCATGAACACGAACTGGTCGCGCAGCACCTGGCCCGTGGCCCGCAATTCGCCGCGGTAGTTGTAACGCTCGCGCAGCAGCCGCGCCTGGCTGTAGGCGCGCCCGTCGCGGAAGGTCGGGAAGACCAGCGCGACCACGGCGATCTTGCCGAGGTAGGGCACCAGTTCGGCGATGTCGCGATTGTTCGGCCAGATCACGCCGACCTTGCCGGCCCGCTTGAGCAGCGTATCCACCTCGCCGATGAAACGCTCGGCCGGGACCAGGACATCGCCGCTCTCGGGTAGCGGCGTGTCGACGGCGAGCTTGACGAAGCTGTCGTCGGCGATCTTTCCGCCGTTAACGAGTGGCATAGACGCGCTCCTTGAAGGGTTCGACGCCGAGGCGCTTCACCGTGTCCATGAACAGCTCTTCGGGCCGCTCGCGCAGCGCCAGATAAGCTTCCACGATGTCCTCGACCACGTCGGCGACCTCGTCGAACTTGACGCCTGGACCGATCAGATTGCCCAGCGCGGCGCTCTCGTCGGCGCGGCCGCCGATGGTGATCTGGTAGACTTCCTCGCCGTTCTTCTCGACGCCGAGAATGCCGATATGGCCGACATGGTGATGGCCGCAGGCATTGATACAGCCGGAGATGTTGATGTGGAGCCGGCCGATCAGATTGGCGAGTTCGTGGTTGGCGAAGCGCCGCGTCAGCTCCTGCGCGATCGGAATCGAGCGCGCATTCGCCAGCGAGCAATAGTCGAGGCCCGGACAGGCGATGATGTCGGTGATCAGATTGACGTTCGGGGTTGCCAGCCCGAGCTTGTCGAGCGCCTTCCACAAGCCCGGCAGGTCGCGCTTGGCGACATGCGGCAGCGCCAGGTTCTGCTCGTGGCCCACGCGAATCTCACCGAAGGAATATTTGTCGGCGAGATCGGCGAGCGCATCCATCTGCTCGGCGGTGGCATCGCCCGGAGGCGCGCCGATCGGCTTCAGCGAGATCGTGACGATGGAATATCCCGGGTTCTTGTGCGGGGCGACCGAGTTCTTGCGCCATGCCTCGAAATCCGGATCGGCCGCGGCCTGGCGCAGTTCGTCCGGATTGTGCGGCAGCTTCTCGTAAGCGGGGTAGGTGAAACGCGAGCGGATGTCCTCGATCACCTCGTCGTCGATCTGGAGCGAGGAGTTGCGGATATGCTGCCACTCCTCCTCGACCTCGCGCGAGAATTTTTCGATGCCGAGCTCGTGCACCAGGATCTTGATGCGCGCCTTGTAGATGTTGTCGCGGCGGCCGTACTGGTTATAGACCCGCAGGATCGCCTCGATGTAGCTGAGGATGTCGCGGCCGTGGACGAAGTGCTTGATGGTCTTGGCGATGAACGGCGTGCGGCCGAGACCGCCGCCGACCAGCACCTCGAAGCCGGTTTCGCCCTTCTCGTTCTTGATCAGACGCAGGCCGATATCGTGGATCTTGATCGCGGCGCGATCGTGATCCGACGCGGTGATCGCGATCTTGAACTTGCGCGGCAGGAACGAGAATTCCGGATGCAGCGTGGTGTGCTGGCGGATCAGCTCCGACCAGATACGGGGATCCTCGATCTCGCCGGGCGCGACGCCGGCCCACTGGTCCGAGGTGACGTTGCGCATGTTGTTGCCGGAGGTCTGCATCGCATGGATGCCGACCTCGGCGAGATCAGCCAGCGCGTCCGGCAGTTCGGCGAGCTTGATCCAGTTGAACTGGATGTTCTGCCGCGTGGTGAAATGGCCGTAGCCGCGGTCGCATTTGCGCGCGACGTGGGCCAGCGCCCGCAACTGGTTCGACGCCAGCGTCCCGTAGGGGATCGCGACACGGAACATGTAGGCGTGCAGTTGCAGATAGACGCCGTTCTGAAGCCGCAGGATCTTGAACTCGTCTTCGGTGAGCTCGCCGGAGAGGCGGCGCTTCACCTGGTCGCGGAATTCCGAGACGCGCTCGTTGACGAGCGTGCGATCGATTTCGTCGTAAGCGTACATGGGAGAATGCCTTAAACCTGGACCGGCTGTCCGATGGTCACGCCGGTGCGGCGGATCTGTTCGCGCAGATTGCCGGGTTCGACCTTGCCGTCGGCGCCGACCTGTACCGGGGCGATATAGGGACCGATCGCGCCGACGTCATCGGCCACGGACTCGGCAAGCAACGCTTTCGCCTCGTCGGAGTTGCGCACGATCGCAGCTTCCGACAGGTCCGCGGACCAGCTCTTGGCGGCGGTACGGTACACCACGATGCCGTCCCAGGTGCGATTGGCGGTCACGACCGAGGGGCCGGCGATCTTGATCTTCTTCTGTTCAAGCGGGGAGGTCATTCGGCTGCATCCAATAGGTCAGAGATGATTTGCTTTGGGGTTTTCTCGGCGGTTTCGCGGCGAAGCGAGCCGGCATGCCGGACCACGTCGCCGATGATGAGAATGGCGGGACCGCCATGGGTCCGGCGCACCAGTTCGGGCAGGTCGCGCAGCGTGCCGATCGCGCCTTGCGCATCGGGACGCGTGACGCGGGCGAACACGCCGACGGGCGTCTCCGGCGAACGGCCGGCGGCCAGGAGACCGGCGCGTATGGCCGGCGCAGCCGTCATGCCCATGTAGACCACGACGGTCATCCTGGTGTCGGTCAGCGTCGACCAGTCCACGACTTCCGCGTCGCGCGCCTTGTGCGCGGTGAGGAAGGTGATGCGGGTGGCTTCATGACGGTAGGTGAGCGGCACCTCGAAATCGGCGGCGCCGCCGAGCCCTGCGGTGATGCCGGGAATGATCGAATAGGCAACGCCGGCGGCACGCAGGGCTTCGACTTCTTCGCCGCCGCGACCGAACACGAAGGGATCCCCGCCCTTCAGCCGCACCACGCGCTGGCCGGATTGCGCGGCCTCAATCATGCGCTTGTTGATGGCGTCCTGCCCGATGCCGGGCTTGCCGACGCGGCGTCCGACCGGCACGCGCGTGGTGTCGCGGCGGATGCGATCGAGAATCTCGGGCGAGACCAGCTCGTCATGGAAGACGATATCGGCGTCCTGGAGCGCGCGCAGCGCCTTGATGGTGAGCAGATCCGGATCACCCGGACCGGCGCCGACCAGCGCGACCGAGCCTTCCGGCTTGTCGGCCCGCGCGAACGCGGATGGATCGGAGATCGCCTTGAGCGCAGCGTCCGCCTCGCTTTTGCGGCCGGCCAGAACGGCGGCGCCGATCGGGCCGTCGATGATGCGCTCCCAGAAGCGGCGGCGCAGCGGAAACTCGGCAATACGTTCGTTGATGGATTTGCGGAAGCCGCCGATGAATTCGGCCAGCTCGCCGATGCGCGCCGGCAGCAGCGCCTCGATCTTTTCGCGCACGCGCCGCGCCACCACCGGCGACGTGCCGCCGGTGCCGACGGCGACGACGACATCGCCGCGATCGACGATCGCCGGGAAGATGAAGCTCGAATGCGCGAGATCGTCCATGACATTGACCGGCAGGCCGAGTGCCTTGGCGCGGGCCGACATCGCCACGCCGACATCGCCGGCGCCGGCGCAAACGACGGCGATGATGCCCGAGAGATCGGCGGTCAGCGGGTCGGCGGCCGCGATGTTGATACGCGCCGCGTCCTCGGAGCTCAGACCCAGGTCCTGATTGCCGTCGATCGCATGCACGCGGATGCGCGCACCGGCAGCGGCCAGAACGCGCAGCTTGGCGCGCAGAAGCTCACCCGCACCGATGAGGACCACCGGACCGGCCTTGAGATCGAGGAACACCGGCAAGAACCGCATACGATACTCGCTCCCCCCAGATCCGGGGTTGACTGGAATTATTTTCTATATATGTGTCGTTTCTAGCGCGCAAAGAGAAAATTTTTTCTTCTCTCTTGCACCGCAACTATAGAATTTTCGCCTCCAAACGCAAAGTGGCAGAGATGCATCTTCTCAAGGACAATTCCACCGCTGGCGGGCTGAGCAGCCCCGCTCTCGCCGAGCGCGTGCCCGCGCAAGAATTTTCTGCCGACCTGGCACCGAGCATGGACCATCTCGACCAGCTCGAGGCCCAGAGCATCTATATCTTCCGCGAAGCCTTCGGCCGCCTCAAGAAGATTGCCCTGCTGTGGTCGCTCGGCAAGGACTCCAACGTCATGATCTGGCTGGCGCGCAAGGCGTTCTTCGGCCGTCTGCCGTTCCCGGCCCTCCATGTCGACACCGGCAAGAAGTTTCCGGAGATGTATCGCTTCCGCGATCACTACGGCAAGGAATGGGATCTCGATCTACGCGTCGAGCCCTGCCCGCCGATTGATGCCGTCGACCCAACGTTGCCGCCGGCTGCCCGTTCCGCCGCGCGCAAGACCGAGGGCCTCAAGATGGCGCTCGCCAAATACGGTTTCGACGGACTGATCGCCGGCATCCGCCGCGACGAGGAGGCAACGCGCGCCAAGGAGCGCGTGTTCTCGCCGCGCGGCTTGGAGGGCAATTGGGACGTGCGCGATCAGCCGCCGGAGTTCTGGGACCATTTCAATGCGTCGCCGCCGCAAGGCGCGCATTTGCGCATCCATCCGATCCTGCATTGGACCGAGTCCGATATCTGGGCCTACACCAAGCGCGAGAACATCCCGATCATCCCGCTGTATCTGTCGCAAAACGGCAAGCGCTATCGCTCGCTGGGTGATCAGGACATCACCAATCCGGTCGCCTCAAACGCGTCGACCATCGACGAGATCCTGATCGAACTCGAGCAGACCAAGGTGCCGGAACGTTCCGGCCGCGCGCTCGATCACGAGACCGAGGACGCTTTCGAGCGCCTGCGTGTCGCCGGCTATCTCTGATCAAGGACGCGAGCGTCGTATGAACATGATCGTCACCCCCGCTTCGCCCGCCACCCCGAACGGCACCACGCGTCCGCAGGTCCGCATCGTCATCGTCGGCCATGTCGACCACGGCAAGTCGACGCTGGTCGGCCGCCTGCTGCACGAGACCGGCAGCCTGCCCGACGGTAAGCTCGACATGCTCAAGGCCGTCAGCGCGCGGCGCGGCATGCCGTTCGAATGGTCGTTCCTGCTCGACGCGCTCCAGACCGAGCGCGACCAGGGCATCACCATCGACACCACGCAGATCCGCTTCCGCACCAATTCGCGCGACATCGTGCTGATCGACGCACCCGGCCACGCCGAATTCCTGCGCAACATGATCACCGGCGCCTCGCAGGCCGACGGCGCGGTGCTGATCATCGACGCGCTCGAAGGCGTGCGCGACCAGACAAGGCGGCACGGCTATCTCCTGCATCTGCTCGGCGTGAAGCAGGTCGCGGTCGTCGTCAACAAGATGGACCGCGTCGACTTCTCCGCCGAACGCTTCAAGGAGATCAGCGACGAGATCTCGGCGCATCTGCAAGGCCTCGGCGTGAAGCCCACGGCCGTGATCCCGATTTCCGCCCGTGACGGCGACGGCGTCGCCGAGCGCACCGACCGCATCGACTGGTACAAGGGTCCGACCGTGGTCGAGGCGCTCGACCGGCTCGAGCCGGCGCGGCCGCTGGAAGCGCTGGCGCTGCGCCTGCCGGTGCAGGCGATCTACAAATTCGACGATCGCCGCATTGTTGCGGGCCGGATCGAATCCGGCAGCCTGGTTGCCGGCGACGAAATCGTGATCATGCCGGCCGGCAAGATCGCCAGGATCAAGACGGTCGAGAGCTGGCCGGTGACGCCGGTCGCAGGACGTCAGGGCGCAGGCCGCTCGGTCGGCATCACGCTCGACCGCGAGCTGTTCCTCGAACGCGGCGATATCATCGCGCATACGAACAGCGCGCCGCGCGAGACGCGACGGCTGCGCGCGCGGATCTTCTGGCTGCACGACAAGCCGCTGGCCAAGGGCGACCAGCTCCTGGTTCGCTGCGGACCGAAGGAAACCCGCGCCACTGTCGTCGCAATCGAGAAGGCGGTCGATCCCGGCGAGCTGTCGAGCGTCGAGAACAAGGCGATCGGGCGCAACCATGTCGGCGAGATCGACATTTCCCTTTCGAATCCGATTGCCACCGATCCCTACACCGAGAATCCGCGCACCGGCCGTCTCGTGATCGAGGTGTCCGGGCGCATCGCCGGCGGCGGTCTCGTGCTGTCGGTCGACGCCGGTCAGCGCGCTCTGCCCGTCGACATCGTGCCGGTGGAATCCGCGCTGCGGCCCGACGAGCGCTCCGCGCGCTATCGTCACAACGGCGCCGTGGTCTGGCTCACCGGCCTCCCCGCCTCCGGCAAGTCGACTCTCGCAAAAGCGCTGGAGCGGCGGCTGTTCAGCAATGGCGGCTCGCCGATCCTGCTCGACGGCGATACGCTACGCGCCGGGCTCAACAGCGATCTCGGCTTCTCGGCCGCCGATCGCAGCGAGAACATCCGCCGTCTCGCCGAAGTCGCGACGCATCTCGCCCGCAACGGCCACATCGCCATTGTCGCCGCCGTCTCGCCCGCCCGCGAGGACCGCGCCACCGCGCGCCGCATCGCCGACACTGCGTTCCGCGAGATTCACGTCGCGACGCCGGCGGAAATTTGCGAGGAGCGCGACCCCAAGGGCCACTACAAGAAGGCCCGCGCCGGCACGCTCGCGTCGTTCACCGGCATCGGCAACGACTACGAGACGCCGCAAGCCGCTGAGCTCGTGATCGACACCTCGACGCGGACGGTCGCCGAGGCGGCGGACGAGATCGAACGGATGCTCAAGACGACCGGCGTGCTGTTCGACGAACTCGTGGACCTCGCCGCGAATATTTGAGCCGGGCTGCTGCCCCGACCCGTGCTGTCGTCCTGGCGAAGGCCAGGACCCATACCGCGTGATTTATCGGTTGGGACGGCAGCAGTACCGGGACGAGTCTTCGCCTAACTCCTCCCTGGGGTAATGGGTCCTGGCTTTCGCCAGGACGACGCCGGGGAGAGATCGCGCCGAATGCTTCAGCAGCGGGCATCAAGGGCACGGCGCGTCCGCGCTCCCCACCTCGTCTTGACATTTTGACAACTTTTGGGGGCCTTCTCACGGCCCCGATTTTGGGGCTAATAAGACCCCGAAAGCCGCTCCTTGGAGCGCATTTTGCTGCTGTCGGGTCAAAAGCAGCCAAAAACAGCCATTTCCAACAAGAAAGCCCATCATGAAACGCGTCGACGCCCACGGATTGAAGATCGCTCCCGTCCTGTTCGATTTCATCGCCAAGGAAGCGGCCCCGAAGACGGGGATCGCGCCGGATGCGTTCTGGGCCGGGCTCGCCGCCATCATCAAGGAGTTGGGGCCGAAGAACCGCACGCTGCTCGCGGTGCGCGACACGTTGCAGGCCAAGATCGACGACTGGCACCGCGCCAACAAGGGCAAGGCGTTCGACCTCAACGCCTATACGGCCTTCCTGAAGGAGATCGGCTATCTCGTCCCGGAGCCGGCGACGCAGAAGGTCGAGACCGAAAATGTGGACGAAGAGATCGGCAAGATCTGCGGCCCGCAGCTCGTCGTGCCCCTGACCAACGCACGCTACGCGCTGAACGCGGCGAATGCGCGCTGGGGCTCGCTCTATGACGCCTTCTACGGCACCGACGCGATCCCGCACGATTCATCCGAGAGCGGCAAGGGTTACAACAAGGCGCGCGGCGACAAGGTGATCGCCAAGGCCAAGGCCTTCCTCGATGCCGCCGTGCCGCTGGCGACCGGCAGTCACACCGACGTCACCGCCTATAGCGTGGTCGCGGGCCAGCTCGCGGTGAAGCTGAAGAGCGGCAACGCCACCGCGCTGAAGAACGCCGCGCAATTCGCGGGCTTCCAGGGCGACGCAGCCGCACCGAGCGCGGTGCTGCTCGCCAACAACGGCCTGCATGTCGAGGTGAAAATCGACCGCACCAGCGCGATCGGCAAGGACGATCCGGCCGGCGTCGCGGACATGGTCATGGAGTCCGCGGTCTCCACGATTCTCGACATGGAAGACTCGGTCGCTGCGGTCGATGCCGAGGACAAGGTGCTGGTCTACCGCAACACGCTCGGCCTGATGAACGGCACGCTGTCGGCCGATTTCGAGAAGGGCGGCAAGACGCTGACGCGCTCGCTCAATGCCGACCGCAGCTACAAGACGCCTGACGGCAAGGGCGAGGTCAAGCTGCACGGCCGCAGCCTGCTCTTGATGCGCAATTGCGGTCACCACATGTTCACCGACGCGGTGCTGGACGAAAAGGGCGAGGAGATTCCGGAAGGCCTGCTCGACGCTGCCGTCTCCGGGCTTCTTGCTGTCCATGACTTGAAAGGCAACTCCAAGGTCAAGAACAGCCGCACGGGATCTGCCTATATCGTCAAGCCGAAGATGCACGGTCCCGACGAGGTGTCGCTGACCTGCGAGATCTTCGACCGCGTCGAGAAGATGCTGTCGCTGCCCGAGAACACGCTCAAGGTCGGCATCATGGATGAGGAGCGGCGCACCACCGTCAACCTCAAGGCCTGCATTCAGCGCGCCTCCAAGCGCATCATGTTCATCAACACCGGCTTCCTGGACCGAACCGGCGACGAGATCCACACCTCGATGGAGGCGGGTCCGATGATCCGCAAGAACGAGATGAAGGCGCAGCCCTGGATCAAGTCCTATGAGGACTGGAACGTCGATATGGGCCTGACCTGTGGCCTGCCCGGCCATGCCCAGATCGGCAAAGGCATGTGGGCCGCGCCGGACAAGATGGCGGACATGCTGGCGCAGAAGCTCGCCCATCCGCAGGCCGGTGCCACCACCGCCTGGGTGCCCTCGCCGACCGCCGCGACGCTGCACGCGCTGCACTACCACCAGGTCAACGTCACCGCGCGCCAGCAGGAGCTCGCCAAGGGCGGCCCACGCGCAAACCTTTCCGACATCCTCACCATCCCGGTGTCGAAGTCGAACTGGGCGCCCGACGACGTCAAGCAGGAGATCGACAACAACTGCCAGGGCATCCTCGGTTACGTCGTGCGCTGGATCGACCAGGGCGTCGGCTGCTCCAAGGTGCCTGACATCCACGACGTCGGCTTGATGGAGGATCGTGCCACCTTGCGCATTTCCAGCCAGCACCTCGCCAACTGGCTGCACCAGGGCGTCATCACCGAAGCCCAGGTAATGGAATCGCTCAAGCGCATGGCGGTCGTGGTCGACAAGCAGAACGCGGGCGATCCCATCTACAAGCCGATGGCGCCCGGCTTCGACGGCACAGCCTTCAAGGCGGCTAGCGACCTCATCTTCAAGGGGCGCGAGCAGCCGAATGGCTACACCGAATACATCCTCACCGCCCGCCGCCGCGAGGCCAAAGGGGCGGGATAGGCCCGAATAGGCGAGCACCAAAAGCCCCGGCTCACGCCGGGGCTTTTTTGTTGGCGCAGCAGCCCGGATGGAGTGGAGCGTAATCCGAAGCCGCTATCGATTGGGGCAAGACCCGGATTGCGCTGCGCTCCATCCGGGCTACGAAAGCGCGGCTAGAACACGGCCAGATATTTCAGTAGCGACACGATGCCGATGATGATGACGACCACGCGCGCGATCTGCTTGGCGCGGCCGTCCATCGGCAGCATGTTGATGAGATAAAGTACGAGAATGACGACGAGAAAGGTGACGAGTACGCCGACCAGCATCGCTAGGACCCCCCTTTAGGCAAAATTGCTGACCCTCTCCTAACGCGCAACTCCCGGCTTGGTTCCATCGACGCAACCCTCTGCAACTTCTAGTAAATACGTACTTCTACGATCAGCCGGCCGGCCTAAAACTTTACCCTTTTCTTTGAGATGCGGAAACCGTTTGGGCCGTGAGCCGCAAACGGCATGCGATTGCCTCGTCTTACGGGCCCCTTTTTCTGTTGTTGCCGGGGCGACTTCACGAACTTTGTATTGGGAATTGGGGGGACTTCGATGCTGAATCGTCTGACCGTATCCGCGCTGCTGAAGGCGGTGATCGCGATCACGTCGGTCTGCGTGGTGATCGTGCTCTCCCTTACCGCCTACGAGTCCTGGGATCGCCTGAAGACCGCCAATCGCATCTCGCAGATCGCCGACACGTCCGCCGATCTGTTCAAGGCGATGCACAATCTGCGCACCGACCGCTCGACCACGGTCCGCCTGCTGAACGCGACCGAGCCGATGGACGGCGAAATCGAGAAATATCTGCGCGCCCTGCGCGATGCCCAAATGCCCGCCATGGCGCGCGCGCTCGCGCTGCTGCCGGCCATGGACTTTCCGCAATCGGGCACTCTGGTACCGGAGCTCGCGCGCCTCTATAAGCTGCTGATCGAGGAGCAGAAGCAGTTCTGGGAGGATGTCGCCAAGCCGAAGGACCAGCGCCGCGCCAGCCTGCCCAAGGAATACATGGAAACGACGCAGGGCCTGCTCGACACGCTCGACAAGCTCTCGAACACGTTGGCCGCCACCGTCAATCACCTGGACGCCGCGATCGACCAGTTGCTGTCGATCAAACAGAACGCCTGGCTGCTCCGCAACACAGCAGGCGAAGCTTCGCTGATCGTCTCGACCGGGCTGGCCGCCGGCAAGATCACGCCGGAGGGCCGCTACGCCTATACCCAACATGTCGGCGGCACGAGCGCGATGTGGAAGGCGCTGGAGTTGTCGACGGCCGGCATGCAGTTGCCGGCGGGGCTCGCCTCCGCGATGGCCTCCGCCAAGACCTCCTATTTCGAGCCGCAGTATCTGGCCTTGCGCGACCGTCTCGCGGACGCGCTGGTCAAGGGTGAGAAGCCCGAGATGACGGCGAACCAATGGAGCCCGCTCACGGTCGGCCGGATGGCGAGCGCGGTCGCAGTGGCAGAAGGTGCGCTCGATGCCGCCAAGATCCACACGCAGGAGCAGCGCGGCGCCGCAGAGCGCGCACTGATCGTGCAGCTTACGCTGCTGGCGCTCGCCGTGGGGCTTGCCGTCGGCGCGATCATGCTGGTCAGCCGCCGCGTCATCACTCCGCTCAACACCATCCGCGACGCCATGCTGAAGGTCGCCGGCGGCGACCTTGCCGTCGACAGCGGCTATCTCGATCGCAACGACGAGATCGGCGCGCTTGCCGGCGCGCTGGAGACCTTCAAGCAGCAGGCCAACGAGAAGCTCACGATCGAGGCGCAGGAGCGCGAACGCAATGCGGGCGCCTCCGCGCGCCAGCGCGCCGTCGAGACCTATGTCGGCGAGTTCGAGGGCGCGGTGCGCAAGACGCTCGGCGAGTTGAGCGAAGCCTCCGGCGAGATGCGCAAGACCTCGGGCGATCTCTCCGCGGTGTCGCGGCAGACCAACGACCGCGTTCAGGTCGCGGGCAAGGCCTCCAACGACGCCTCCATGAGCGTCGACAGCGTCGCCGCCGCAGCGGAAGAGCTCAGCGCCTCGATCAACGACATCAGCCAGCAGGCCGCGCATGCCGCGGGTATCGCCAGCCGCGCCGTGACCCAGGCCCGCGAGACCGACGGCACGGTGCAGGGACTTCAGAAGTCGGCCGGTCGCATCGGCGAGGTCGTGGGCCTGATCAACACCATTGCGCAGCAGACCAATTTGCTCGCGCTCAACGCCACGATCGAGGCCGCCCGCGCCGGAGAAGCCGGGCGTGGCTTTGCCGTGGTCGCCTCCGAGGTGAAGTCGCTGGCGAGCCAGACAGCCAAGGCGACCGAGGAGATCTCCGAGCAGATCGCCGACATCCAGAAGGTCGCGGGCGACGCCATCAGCGCGATCCAGACCATCGGTGGCATCATCGGCGAAGTGAACGAGGTCGCGACCGCAATCGCTGCCGCCGTGCAGGAGCAGGGTGCGGCCACGCAAGAGATCACCCGCAGCACTCAGTTTGCGGCGCAGGGCACCAAGAACGTCTCGGACAACATCACCGGCGTCAAATCCGATGCTGACGCTGCTGCCGCCGCCGCCGACAACGTGAAGCATGCCTCCGAGATGCTGGAGAGCCAGAGCCGCCAGCTCGGCCATGAGGTCAGCGACTTCCTCGGCAAGATACGCGCAGCGTAGCGTGGGTATATGGGAACGACGAGCCACACATGCCGGTGTCGTCCTGGCGAAAGCCAGGACCCATAGCCACCCCACTCTGCAAGGGGCAGGCTGGTGGTCAGCGGTGTGGGGGCAACACCGGCATTTGGGGTAATGGGTCCTGGCTTTCGCCAGGACGACCTTGAGGGCTACTCCTTCGCCACCACCGGCACTTGGCGGAATCTTGCGCGCACCGAATCCGGCAGCGGGGAGAAATTCATCGCGACACCGCGGCGGTCGTTGGCATTGCGGCTGGCGACCACCAGGCCGTCGGCGCCCGCGACGATGTCACCCTTGCGCAAGGTGGGATCGTCGTCGACCTTGACCTGAGCGAGCCCGACCGGATCCTTGCCGTTGCAGGTGCAGCCTGAGACAATCTCATTGCGATAGCGGAACGCGTTAGGCAGGTCGGAATAGGATTTCCCCTTCTCCGTCGTCGCGTCGTCGATGTTGCCGCCATAGACCAGCGAAGTCTCCGAGGCCGGGCAGAAGCTCTTGCAGGATTGCGCCTTGCTCTCGGAATCGTTTCCCTGCGCCGGGAAATAACGTCCGTCGCAGCCGCGCACGCAATAGGCCGTGCCGCCGCCATAGGACGCCCGCTGACGCGGCGTGTCGTAGCGTGGCGTGTCATCGGTCTGGAACGGCATGCGAATCTCGGGCGCCGGTCGCCCGCGGAAGCCGCCGAACAGCGCCGAGAAAAAGTCCTCCGCATGGGCCGATGGCGTGAGCGCGAGGCCGACGGAGGCAACGGCGACGAACGCCACCGCGCCACCGGCGAGTTTGCCGATCGAACGTCTCTTCATGTGACCTCACACGATCCTTAGTTCACGGCCGAATTCGAAACGTTCAGCGCCTGCCGGCCCGAGGGCAGCGCCGTCACGGCCGGGCGCTTGCGCACGGAATCGCTACCTTTCGCCATCAGCGGCGCGTTCTTCGGCAGCACGACGACCTTGGCGCCGACATTGACGCGGCCGAACAGGTCGGTGACGTCCTCATTGGTCATGCGGATGCAGCCGGACGAGACGAACTTACCGATCGTGGTGGGATCGTTGGTGCCATGGATGCGGTATTCGCTCGACCCGAGATACATCGCACGCGCGCCGAGCGGATTGCCGGGGCCGCCAGCGACGAAGCGAGGCAGATAAGGTTGTCGCGCAATCATCTCAGCCGGCGGATGCCAGTCCGGCCATTCCGCCTTGCGGCTGACGCTCTGCACACCCGACCAGGTAAAACCCTCGCGCCCGACGCCGACGCCATAACGGATGGCGCGGCCCTGGCCGAGCACGTAATAGAGATAAGTATTGTTGGTATCGATGACGATGGTACCGGCCGGCTCGCTGCGGTCGAAGCTGACAATCTGCCTGCGCAGGCGATCGGGCAGCGCGGCATCCTCGTCGGCGGCCTGGGCGTTCGGGCTTGCATAGCCCTGATTCGCATAGCCTTGGTTCGCATAGCCTTGGTTTGCATACCCTTGGCTCGCATAACCCTGCGAATAGCCCTGGTCCTGCGGGTAGGGCTGATGCGGATAGGTGTAGCCCAGCGTCTGTGCGCTCGCGGCGCCGAACGGCACTGCCAGCAAAGCGGTTGCGAACGCGAATGCGGTGATGCGGCGCGGCGATAAGCGGCGTCGGACTGCAGAGAGCTTCGTCATGTGCTGCCCCGTTGGATGCCTGCATCAGGGTGATGCGCTGGTTCGATCAACGCGGTCGAACCGCTACAAGTTCCGCTGCGGGATGCAGCAGCGACGTCACAGTCAAGCGAGCCCTTCTTCACGAAGCCGCGATGGAACCCGCAGGGCGCTTGGACGTTCTCCCTGATCATAGGCGCGAGGACCGAAGACTCCGTGCCGGAGAGGTATTGTGCGCGTCCTTCCCAGTGAACGTATGATTCCCGGCAACGGCGAAGGCACTCCGCTTCCCGAGAGCCACGGCGAACTCCCCCCGGTGATCCGCCGCACAGAGCTCGTCGCCTTCTCGCTCGCCGGGCTGCTCCTCATCGCAATCGTCGCGGTACTCTATGTCGGTAAGGCGTTCTTCCTGCCTGTCGTGATGGCGTTCGTCACCGGCACGATGCTCTCGCCGGCAGCGACCTTTCTGGAGAACCGGAAAGTGCCGCGCGGGCTTGCCGCCGTCTTGATCGTGTTCGCGGTGACCGCCGTGGTCGGCTTCATCGTCGCGCTGATCGCCTCGCCGGCGATGGAATGGAGCTCGCGCCTGCCCGAACTCGGCACCCAGCTGAAAGACAAGGTCCACGTGTTCGACCGGCCGCTGGCGCTGTGGCGAGAGCTGCAGACGATGCTCGGCGGCTCGGAGGGATTGCCGAGCTTCCAGATGCCGAAATTCGATTGGGTGCAGCCGACGATCGAATTCCTGTCACCGACCTTTACCGAATTCCTGCTGTTCTTCGTCACGCTGATCCTGTTCATCGCCAGCTGGCGGGACCTGCGACGGGCGATGATCATGACCTTCAGCGATCATGAGGCACGGCTGCGCACGCTTCGCATCCTCAACGAGATCGAGGTCCATCTCGGCAACTATCTCTTGACCGTGACTCTCATCAATGTCGGCGTCGGCGTCGCCGCCGGCATCGTCTGCGCGCTCACCGGAATGCCCAATCCGGCTGGCCTCGGCGCGCTCGCGGCCACCCTCAATTTCATTCCGATCATCGGACCGGTGGCCATGTTCGCCATTCTGGTCGTGGTGGGACTGGTCACCTTCCCAACCGTCAGCGGCGGCCTGATGGCGGCGCTCGCCTTTGGCGGCATCACCTTCCTGGAGGGACATTTCGTCACGCCGACCATCATTGGCCGGCGGCTGGCGCTCAATGCGCTCGCGGTGCTGCTGGCGCTGGCGTTCTGGACCTGGCTGTGGGGCCCGATGGGCGCGTTCCTGTCGTCGCCGCTGCTGATCGTCGCCCTGATCCTGAAGGAGCATCTGTCGCCGCAGGATTCGCCGCAGCTCCCGCAGGACTGACCGGTTTCCGTGAACGGAACTTACCCGACGACGAAACGTTTCCCGGCTGTCTCAACCGTCAACAGCTCGGAGCCCCCGATGTCCACCACCAATGCCGAAGCCGGGATGAGAGACTGGACCGACAAAGCCACCCGAGAACGCCTCGAGAAGGATGTAGCAGCCGTGAAAAGCGATATCGCCGCCCTCACCGATCAGATCACCGACGCGCTCAATACTTTTGCCAACTCCTCCGGCAAGCAGGCCCGCCGCGGCTATCGCCAAGCGCGCGAAAACGTGGATTCCGCGATCGACGACATGTCGGAGCGCGGCAGCGCGATGATGGGCGCGGCACAGGAGGCCTACGGCTCGATCGAGGAGACGCTGGAGGACGCGATCAGCCAGCGGCCGCTCGCGACCGTCGGGCTCGCGCTCGGCATCGGCTTTCTGATCGGCGCGGCCTGGCGCCGCTGAGGTCGCGAATGGGTATCGAGACGGTGGCGCAGCGGCGCCGCCGGCGCCGGCTTGTGGGGATCTGAGGAGCAAGACCATGTTTCAGCGCATCATCGACGGGATCAGCGCATCCACCGGCAGCGCTGTGCGGCTGACCTCGTTGGCGGCAGGCGCGGCGTTCGCGCTCTTCATCACCACCTGCTTCCTGTGCGCAGCGGCGTTCATCTCGGTGCTCGAGAAATATGGTCCGGTGCAGGCCTGCCTTGCCGGTGCAGGCGTTTTCTTTCTCCTGACCCTGACCGCGGCGGTGAGCTATTGGGTCTACAAGCGGCAGCTGCGCAAGCAAGCTTATATCGCGGCCGAGCGCGCCACGAAGTCGGCGGCCTCGAGCATGCTCGCGGACCCCATGCTGCTCGCCACCGGACTCCAGATCGTTCGCGCCATCGGGATCAAGCGGCTGTTGCCGATCCTGGCGATCGGCGGTGTCGCCCTCGGAATCATGGCGAGCCGCGCCGGCGTACCCGACGAGGCCTCGGCCGAACCTGCCGAGTAGCAGCTAGCACGCCTTAGAAAGTTTCGTCCCAGGTCCCGTATACGCATCTATCGAATCGGCACCAGTGGCCCCGCGCCGATTTTGCGCCGTTGCCTGCGCCATCACGCAAACGCTACTCGGATAGGCAGGCGGTTGCCGGTAAAAGCAGCGCCCCTGATTCCAAAAAGCCATTTTTTTCGATGAAACCGTCCGTCCAGGCGAACCTCGCCGCATTCCATCACGACCCTCGTCTCTATTTGACGCTCGGCATCGCCAACTGGTCGGTTTTCGTCGACCACATCCCGAACAACGTCGTCAATTTGCTGACGCTGCGCAACTTCGGCTTCAGCGGCGCCGCAGACTTGTTCGTGTTCGTGGTGGGCTATGGCGTCGCGATCATTCACGGCAGGATAGCACTGGAGCGCGGCTACGTCGTCGCGGCGACGCGCATCTTTCGCCGCGTCTGGCGGCTGTATGCCGCTTATGTCGTGCTGTTCGTGATCTATATCGACACCATCGCCTACGTCGCCTCGCAATCGAAGGCGCCCGAGATCATCCACGAATACAACATATCGGGAATTCTCGAGCACCCGCTGCGCATCCTGGTGCGTGGCCTCGTGCTCCAGGAGGAGCCGCTGAATCTCGACCTGTTACAGCTTATGATCCCGCTGATGGCCTTCTTTCCGTTCGCGCTGTGGGGCCTGTTGCGGCGTCCGAACCTGATGCTTGCGGCATCGGTCGCGCTGTACGTTGCGGCGCGCTGGTTCGACTGGAATTTCCGGGTCTATCCGGACCAGGATTGGACCTTCAACCCGTTCTGCTGGCAGATGCTGATGGTGCTGGGCGGCTGGTTCGCCGTGACCGGTGCGTCGGGCCGCGCGCTGCATGGCCTGTCCTGGCTGCGCGTGCTTGCGGGCGCCTATCTCGTATTCGCAATGGCGATCACGCTGATGCGCCACTCGCCCGCGCTTGCCGCCTACTTGCCGAACATCGTGCTCGACAATATCACGCCGACCGACAAGGAAAACCTCGCACCCTATCGCGTGGTCCACTTCCTCGCACTCGCTTTCCTCGCGACATATCTCGTCCCGGCCGATCATCCCGCCCTGCAATGGAGACCGTTACGGGCGGTCATCAGATGCGGCGAGGAATGGCTCGCGGTGTTCTGCGTCGGCGTGTTCCTGTCCCTCGCCGGCCATCTCGTCCTGATCACCGGCGCCAATCTGGTGGTGATGCAGATCGCCGTGAGTCTGGCCGGCTTCGCGGCGATGGCCGCGGTCGCATATTACATCGGCTGGTCGAAGCGGCAGGACCTGCCCGCGGCCTTGCGGCAGCAGACCTAACTCGACACCTTCCGATTCCGCTAGGCCGGCCGTCACGGCTGGGCTATGCGGAGCGGCAGCGGATTGCGCGAGGAGGCCGGCGTGGTGATGGCGAATGGCGGGAGTGAGGGAGCCGACAGCGCGCCCCGGCGCGGCCGGCCGAGGTCGATCGAGACCACCAACGCCATTCTCCAAAGCGCCTATGCGCTGATGGCCACCACCGGCCTTGCCGCCACCACCATCGACGCAATCGCGCGCCACTCCAGCGTCTCCAAGATGACGATCTACAAATGGTGGCCGTCCCGCGAAGCCTTGCTGATCGACGCCTTCCTTCACCATGCCGCGCAGATGCTACCGCTGCCGCCTGCAAGCTCGGGCAGCCCCGCCGCGCGCGCACGCCGCCATGCCGCGGCCTACGCCGAAGCGCTCCAGGGCGAGTTCGGCAAGGTCCAGCTCGCCGTCATCTCCGAATGCATCTCCAAGACCGGCTCGGCGGAGCTGTTCTACGCCCGCTACCTGCAATTCCGCCGCGACGCACTGATCGAGATGATCGCCGCAGGCCAGAACGACGGCAGCATTCTGGCGGAAGCGCCGCCCCAGGATCTCTACGACGCGATTTATGGCAGCCTGTTCTACCGCTACGTCTTCGGCATCGCGCCGATCACGCCGGCCTACGCGCGGACTCTGGTTGACCTCGTGCTGCGCCCGAAGAGTTAGGGCGTTTTCCGCGCCGGCCGGATCGGTGCTGACAGCTTGTCGGTGCGGTCGCGCTCGGTCATGTCCTCGACCGTCTCCATCGGCGCGGTCAGCTCGTAGACATAGGAGACGTCGGTGAAATAGCGCTTGGCGGTGCCGCCGAGCGCCTCGGGCGCGACGCGGTCCAGCAGGATCAGGCCGAAATCGGAATCGGGGCGGCGCGTCGCTTCGCTGGTGTTGAACTCCTCCCAGCGGAAATAGAAGACCTCGCCGGCCCCCTCGTTCGTCACCGTCCAATTGGCCGTGATGTGCGGATGCTTGCCGACCAGCGACAGGCCCTCGTCGGAGTGCGAGGCGAGCTCGAAGAACAGCAGCGACAGGCTCTGCGCTGCACGCGCGCTGACTGCGATATCAGGACCGGTGACGGCGATTCGGTCGGCATGCGGGATGGCGCGCGCCTCGAACAGGCCCTTCAGCTTGACCCCCTGCCACTGGCTCTCGCTGAGCAGTGAGACGACGTTGGACATGGCGTGGATGCGGCCGATCAGGAGCTCGCGCGCGACATCGATGTCCGAGCCATGGCGCAGCGTGCGGGTCACGATCGACTGGATCACTGCCAGGATGTTTTTGACCCGGTGGTTGAGCTCGTCGATGACAGCAGTCAACCGGCGCTCGAAGCCGATTCTGACCTGGATTTCCCGGCTGAGCCGCAAATTGTTGTAGGCGACATAGCCGAACAGGCCGCACACCATCGCGGTGATCGCAAAGCCGATCGCCGCCACGATGATCGCAGTCTGCTCGGCGCGGCGCGCCGAATTGGTCTTGGCGTAATAGCCGAGCTGCCAGTCGCGACCACCGAAGCTCACCGTGCGCGTCGCCGACGGCGCCGGCCCCTCAGCCGCTGTCGTTCGGGCCGAGACCACGCCTTGATCGTTGGCGACGAGTTCGCCCCCCTCCCGGCGCGGATCCTTCAGTGCGACCGCGAACAACGACATGTCGTCGTTGGTCAGCATCAGGGAAGAGAGCTCGTAGGAAAATGTGATGAAGCCCGCCGGCTCCGTCGCGCCCTCGGGGATGACGGGAGCGGCCACAATGATGCCGATCGGCCCGCCGCTGCGCAGGAGGGCAACCGGTTCTGAGGCAACCGATCTCTTCTCCACTCTGGCGCGCGCCAGCATGGCGCTGCGCACCTGATCCTGGTCGTAGCTGCGGCCGGGCAGCCCCTTGGTCTCGTTGCTGCGCGGCTCGAGATCCATCAGCACGTCGATCGGCTGGGTGACACCTGCGGGATCGATCGGCTTGTCGTCATAGGTGCGGATTCGCGGATTGGGGAAGCCGGCGCTCGCGATGGCGGCCTGTGCTGCGGCAAGTTCGTTCGGCTTCAGGCGGGCGACCCAGCCCGCCACCACGAAATCGGTCTTGAAGGCGTAGATGGCCGAGCGCAGCGGCTCGAGCATGTTTGGCTTGAGCACCGACGGCGCCCGGAACAGGCCGGAGGCAACCCGCGCGAGCAGTTCGCGCTCGGTGAGCCGGTCCTGGACGAGGCTCGCATGGACGTCGATCGCGCGCGCCAGCGCGATCCGGTCCAGCGCCAGCTCCTGGTCGTGGACGCGATAGGCCGCAAGCCCGGAGAGCAGGGCTCCGAGAAGAGCAATAAAGCCGATGATGAAACCCAGCCGGACCACGCGACTACTCAGGCGAAAGCAGGAGGTCGGCAATAAACACGGAGCATATGGACGCCGCTCGAACGGGCACGTGCCGAAACAGGGTGGACCCCAATGGCCGGGATAATGAAGGAGGAGACATCGGTACGCAACTTGGTCGCCTGAGAAGCTTAAATCGGCCCGCCGCTGGTCCGGCCGGGACGGATTTGCTCCGGGCACCGGAGGTAATCAATTGCCGTGACCGAAATTTGTTCCGTGGACACGGCTCTGCCCATGGCGTTAACGGGGGGAAACGCCTGCGTTAGGTGGTCGCGCCGGTCAGCCGGCCCGTTTCAAGCCGCCTTTGGCCTCAATGAAGCCGATGATGCGGTCCAGCCCCTGGCTCTTCTTCAGGTTGGTCATGACGAACGGCCGCTCGCCGCGCATGCGCCTGGCGTCCGTCTCCATCTTTTCCAGGGAGGCGCCGACATGGGGCGCCAGGTCGATCTTGTTGATGACAAGGAGGTCGGACCGGGTGATGCCGGGGCCGCCCTTGGACGGGATCTTGTCGCCGGCCGCCACGTCGATGACGTAAATGGTGAGATCGGCGAGCTCGGGGGAAAAGGTGGCAGCGAGGTTATCGCCGCCGGATTCGATCAGCACGAGATCGAGCCCGGGAAACTTGGCGCGCATATCCGCCACCGCGGCGAGATTCATCGAGGCGTCCTCGCGGATCGCGGTGTGCGGACAGCCGCCGGTCTCGACCCCGGCAATGCGATCCGGCGTCAGCGAACCCGAGCGCACGAGAAATTCCGCATCCCATTTGGTGTAGATGTCGTTGGTGATCGCCGCGATGTCGTAGCGCTCGCGCATGGTCTTGCAGAGCAGGTCCATCAGCGCGGTCTTGCCCGATCCGACCGGACCGCCGATGCCGACGCGCAAGGGACCGTGAGATGTAGGCATTGAGTCTTTCCTATCGTCGTCCTGGCGAAAGCCAGGACCCATTACCACTGAACCCGATTGTCACGGCACGCTGGAGCCGCATCTGTGCATAGCCACGCGCACTCGTGGTTATGGGTCCTGGCTTTCGCCAGGACGACGGCGGAGAGCAACTCACCCTGCTCATGACCGAAACAGCCGCGTATATTGCGTCTCGTGCCGCAGGCTGGCGAGGTCGGCGCGAAACGTCGCGCCGCCGACATCGTCCAACGTCGCATTCAGCGCACGATGTGCCGTCGTGGCAACCGCGGCTTCCAGCTTCACCAGCACGCGCTGGCTGTCGGTCTGGCCGAGCGGGATGAGCCGGCTGGCCGCGGAAATCCAGTTCGAGACCAACGCATGCAGGAAGGCGTGCAGCGTCGGTGCCAGCGGCACGCCGTGCATCGCGGCGACCACGCCAACGGCAACGGGATAGACCAGTGGCGTGCGGCATGCCGCAACCATGGCATCCAGCCCGTCGGCATCCCACGCTGCGCGGGCCATGTCGATGAAGGCACGGCCCTGCGATGTCGTCTCCAGTTGCCGCTCGCGCGACGGCACGAAGGCCGCGGCGAGCTCGGCGATATCGCTCAAGGTGTCGCCCTCGCCCGCTTCAGTGGCGCGATAGGCGTGGACCAGAAAAATCGCATCGCAGAAGCCCGAGCCATCGCGAAGCATCGCGTCGAGCCAGTCCGCCAGCGACGCGACGTCGGTGATGTCGCCGGCCTCGACCGCCCATTCGATGCCGCTGGAGTAGGAAAAGCCGCCGACGGGAAACGCGGGCGACAGCCAGGTCATCAGCCGGTACAGCGCCGCCGCCTCGCGCTCCGCGAGGTCGCGGGCCGCGACCGGCTCATTTGTGGTTATGAGCATGCTTGTGGCCGTGGTGATGATCGGGGTGATCGCAGTGCTCGTCGTGCTGGTGATCGTGACCGTCGCCATGTGCGGCATGATCATGATGGTGATCATGATGGTGATCATGATGATCATCGTGGCCATGATCGTGATGCGCGTGGTCGTCGTGTCCATGCGCATGACCGGCATCGGCATAGGCGCCGCCCTCGGGATCGAACGGCGCCTCGATCTCGATCACGCGCGCACCGAGGCCCTTCACCATGGCTTCGATGACGTGGTCGCGGCGGATGCGCAGGCCCTTGGCCATGATCTGCGTCGGCAGATGGCGATTGCCGAGATGCCAGCCGACGCGAATAAGGTGGTGCGGATCGTGGCCGCGAATCTCGAGCAACGGCTCGGGCGCGGCGACCACCTCGACCAGTCGGCCGTCCTCCAACACCAGTGCATCGCCGCCGCGCAGGGCGACGGCATTCTCCAGGTCGAGCAGGAACTCGAGCCCCCGCGTTCCCGTCATCGCCATCCGGCGGCGGTGTCGATCGTCGAAATCGAGCACGACCGTATCCGCCGGCGCTTCCGCGAAGCGGTGTTGTCCCCTGACCTGCGTCGCCCGGATCATGCGCTTTTACCCCGTTACCGTGTCTCGACCTTCTCGGGCGTGATCACTTCGATCTTCGGCGGCGCCGTAAAACACTTCACCGCGACGCGGCCGAACGTCTTCATGTGCTCCATGGCGCGATGCGGCACCAGTGCTTCGGCATTCTCCCACTGCTCGACGAACACCATCTTGGCGGGATCGGTGACGCTCTCATGCAGATCATAGGCGATATTGCCGGGCTCTTTCCGCGTCTCCTTGATGCAGACGGTGGCAGCTGCAATGAATTCGGCGCGCGTTTCAGGCTTGATGGTCAAGGTGGCGACGACGTAGATCACGAGAAATCCTCCCGGCTTTTCTTCTGGGCTTCAGATACCCGGCGGGACCTTAGACCAGGCGGGATCGAACGCAAAACCCGGAAAAGCTGCCCCCGGATATGCGACCAGGACATGTTCCTGAGACATGCGTTGAGGCGCTATTTCAGTACATGAAATATCGCTGCGCCATCGGCAGCACCTCGGCGGGGGCGCAGGTCAAAAGCTCGCCGTCGGCGCGGACCTCATAGGTCTCCGGATCGACTTCGATATTGGGCGTGGCGTCGTTGTGAATCATGCTCTTCTTCGAGATCCTGCCGCGGGTGTTCTGGACCGCATAGAGCTTCTTGTCGATGCCGAGCTTACGCGCGAGGCCGCCGGTGATCGCGGCCTTCGAGGTGAACACCACTGAGGATGCGGTTATCGCCTTGCCGAAGGCGCCGAACATCGGCTGATAATGCACCGGCTGCGGGGTCGGGATCGAGGCGTTGGGATCGCCCATGGGAGCGGCGACGATCATGCCGCCCTTGACGACGCAATCGGGCTTGACGCCGAAGAAGGCCGGCGACCACAGCACGAGATCGGCGAGCTTCCCCTTCTCCACCGAGCCGATCAGCTTCGAAACGCCATGGGCGATCGCGGGATTGATCGTGTATTTGGCGATGTAGCGCTTGACGCGGAAATTGTCGTTGTCCTTGCCCTTATCCTGCGGCAGCGAGCCGCGCTGCTTCTTCATCTTGTCGGCGGTCTGCCAGGTCCGGATGATGACCTCGCCGAGGCGGCCCATGGCCTGGGAGTCCGACGAGATCATCGAGAGCGCGCCGAGATCGTGCAGGATGTCCTCGGCCGCGATGGTCTCCTTGCGGATGCGGCTTTCCGCGAACGCCAGATCTTCCGCGATCGAGGGATCGAGGTGGTGGCACACCATCAGCATGTCCAGATGCTCGTCGATGGTGTTGCGCGTGAAGGGCCGCGTCGGGTTGGTCGAGGACGGCAGCACGTTCTTGAGCCCCGCGACCTTGATGATATCGGGGGCATGACCGCCGCCGGCGCCCTCGGTGTGGAAGGCGTGGATGGTGCGGCCCTTGAAGGCTTTGATGGTATCCTCGACGAAGCCGGATTCGTTGAGCGTGTCGGTGTGGATCATCACCTGGATGTCGTAGTCGTCGGCGACCGACAGGCAGGTGTCGATCGCGGCCGGCGTCGTGCCCCAGTCCTCGTGCAGCTTCAGCGCACAGGCCCCGGCCTTGATCATCTCGACCAGCGCGGCGGGCCGCGAGGCGTTGCCCTTGCCAGAGATGCCGAGATTGACCGGGAAGGCGTCGAACGACTGGATCATCCGCCCCATGTGCCACGGCCCCGGCGTGCAGGTCGTGGCGAACGTGCCATGCGAGGGGCCGGTGCCGCCCCCCAGCATCGAGGTGACGCCCGACATCAGCGCATGCTCGATCTGCTGCGGGCAGATGAAGTGGATGTGGCTGTCGAAGCCGCCGGCGGTGAGGATCTTGCCTTCACCCGCGATCACGTCGGTGCCGGGGCCGATGATGATGGTGACACCTGGCTGAATGTCGGGATTGCCGGCCTTGCCGATGCCGGCGATCATGCCGTCCTTGATCGCGACGTCGGCCTTCACGATGCCCCAGTGATCGACGATCAGCGCATTGGTGATGACGGTGTCCGCCGCGCCCTGCTTGTTGGTGACCTGCGACTGACCCATGCCGTCGCGGATCACCTTGCCGCCGCCGAACTTCACCTCCTCGCCGTAGGTGGTGAAATCCTTCTCGACCTCGATGATGAGGTCGGTGTCGGCCAGCCGCACCTTGTCACCGGTGGTCGGGCCGAACATGTCGGCATAGACCGAACGCTTTATTTTGACGGACATCACAAGCCCCGTTTGCCTTTGAATTTTGGACCGGTGCTCACAGCGAGGTCCTCGCTGTGAGCACCGTATCGTCGAATGTCGTATCGAGCCAAGAGTTGCCGCCGCGGCAACCGGCGACAACCTGCTCGGCCCAGTCGGTGTAGTCGACGAGATCGTCACGTTCCTCGGCCGTCGGATCGGAATGCACGCGCGCGCCGATATTGCTGATCTTGTCGGCGATCTTGATCAGCCTGGCGCCAGCCGATTTCTTCGGTGCGTCGAGCACCTGACGCCGCCGCCGCTCCGGCTTAGGCAGGCTCATATCGTCGGTGCATTCCTCGACAAGCGACGCGACACGGTCGGAGAATTTTTGCGCGAGCTCCTCGCGCGTGGTGTCGGTGTCCTCGATCGCATCGTGCAGCCAGCCTGCGGCAACGAGTTCGGCGTCGGCGCCGTCGGTCGCGGTGGCAAGCAGGTTCGCGACCTCGGCGAGGTGGTTGATGTAGGGCTCATGACCACGGCCCTTGCGCGCCATGCCGTTGTGACGGCGCGCGGCGAGCTCGGCGGCTTCGGAGACGAGGCGGACAGGTGACAGCATGGCAAAGTCCTCCGTTTTCGCCTCAACCATGCCGCGCCACGCTCGTTCCTGTGGATTTCACAGCTTCCCCATCACGTCGCCGCGGAAGCCGTAGATGGTCTTCTTGCCGGCCACCGCGACGAGCTGAACGTCGCGGGTCTGGCCGGGCTCGAAGCGAACGGCGGTGCCGGCGGCGATGTCGAGGCGCATGCCGCGGGCTTTCTTGCGGTCGAACTTCAGCGCCGGGTTGGTCTCGAAGAAATGGTAGTGCGAGCCGACCTGGATCGGGCGGTCACCGGTGTTGGCGACCGTCAGCGTCACGGTCTTGCGGCCGGCATTGAGCTCGATCTCGCCGTCCTGGATGAAGAGTTCGCCGGGAATCATTCTATCCTCCTCGTCATTCGGGGGCCCGCGCAGCGAGAACCCGGAATCTCGATCAACAATCTCTGGATTCCGGGTTCGCCCTTCAGGCGCCCCGGAATGACGAATTCAAAACTACCTGATCGGCTCGTGCACGGTGACGAGCTTAGTGCCGTCCGGAAAGGTCGCCTCGACCTGGATGTCGTGGATCATCTCGGGAATGCCCGGCATCACCTGGTCGCGCGTGAGGACCTGCGCACCCGCTTGCATCAGCTCGGCGACGGTGCGGCCATCCCGCGCGCCTTCGAGGATGAAATCGGAGATGAGCGCGATCGCCTCCGGATGGTTGAGCTTGACGCCGCGATCCAGCCGGCGGCGGGCCACGATCGCCGCCATCGAGATCAGAAGCTTGTCCTTTTCGCGCGGAGACAGGTTCATACGAAATCTCTTCCGTTCACTTCGTCAATTCAGCCAGAGCCGCGGCAGCGCCGCACCGGTGCGCGCCAATACGGCCATCATGTCGCCACGCAGGCGCGCCGCATCTTGGGCACAGAACCGCGCCATTGCAAAGCCATTCCAGGCGGACATCCCGACCTCACCGGCGAAGGATTCCGAGGCCTCGCGGAGACGCTCGATCAGGGCCTCGTCGCCGGGCACGATCAGCGCCGTCCCGATCGCAGCGCCGCCCTTCGCCACCGCCGATCGCGCAAGCTTTGCGCCGATATTGCCGTCGAGCCTGACGGTCTCGGCGAACACTAGCTTGCCGCCGCGACGCAGTCGCCAGCGGTCGACGAACTCGCCCTGCTCCATCCGCTCACCCATCGCGGTACGGCCGAACACCACGATCTCGCACAGCAGGAGCGAGGCAGTCGCATCGAGGTCTATGTCGAAGCGACGGCGCACGCGCGCCCGGTCGAACAGGATCGTCTCCTGCGGCAGCCAGCCGAGATGTGCGCCTGCGGCAACCTTCAGCGCTATATTGAGCTCCGCCGCCTGCCCTGGCGCGCGATAGACCTTTTCCGCGGCCGCCGTCGTCAGCGTCAGCTTCGCACCATCTGCGGCCGCGATTTCGATGTCGAAGCGATCGCCGCCGGCGACGCCGCCGGCCGTGTTGACGAACACGCCGGAGAGCCCCTCGTCCTCCGGCGAAGGGAAGCGCACGCGCAGGGAGCCGGACTCATGCAAGATCCCGCGACGTGTCACACCGTCGCGCGCGTGGACGTCGAAGCGCACCGCTCCGCGGGCACGGTTGGCGTCGAACACCGAAGATGTCGCTAAAACGTCGCTGCGCATCCGCCTCCCCAGCCGGTCGCGGCAGAATGGCCTACAGCGCCATCTGGCGGCTGATTTCGCTCGCGTCGAGATTGGAGCGATCGCAGGTGAACTTCACCGCGCCGCGATCCATCACCGCAAAACTGTCGCCGAGTTCGCAGGCAAAGTCGAGATATTGTTCGACCAGCACGATGGCGATGTTGCCGAGATTGCGCAGGTACGAGATGGCGCGGCCGATATCCTTGATGATCGAGGGCTGGATGCCCTCCGTCGGCTCGTCGAGCAGCAGCAGCTTTGGCCGCATCACCAGCGCACGCCCGATCGCGAGCTGTTGCTGCTGGCCGCCGGAGAGATCGCCGCCGCGCCGGCCGAGCATGGATTGCAGCACCGGGAACAGCGAATACACGTCGTCCGGAATGTGCTTGTCCTCGCGCCTGAGCGGGCCGAAGCCGGTCTTGAGATTCTCCTCGACCGTCAGAAGCGGGAATATCTCGCGCCCCTGCGGCACGAAGCCGATGCCCTTGCGCGCACGCTCATAGGGCTTGAGGCCCGTGATATCGCTGCCGTCGAGCACGATCGCGCCCGAGGAGATCGGGTACTGCCCGACCATGGCACGCAAGAGCGAGGTCTTGCCGACGCCATTGCGCCCGAGCACGCAGGTGACCTTGCCGGGCTCGGCCGCGATCGACACGCCGCGCAGCGCCTGCGCCGCGCCGTAGAACAGGTTGATGTCCTTGACCTCAAGCATCGCTCACCGCCCCAGATAGACTTCGATGACCCGCTCGTTGGACGAGACCTGGTCGATGGTGCCTTCGGCGAGCACGGTACCTTCGTGCAGGCAAGTGACCTTGACGCCGAGTTCGCGCACGAACGTCATGTCGTGCTCGACCACCATCACGGTGTGGGTCTTGTTGATTTCCTTGAGCAGCTCGGCGGTGAGATGCGTCTCGACGTCGGTCATGCCAGCGACGGGCTCGTCGACGAGAAGCAGTTTTGGATCCTGGGCGAGCAGCATGCCGATCTCAAGCCACTGCTTCTGGCCGTGGCTGAGGCTGCCGGCGAGACGGTTGCGGGCCTCGGTAAGGCGGATCGTTTCCAGCACCTTGTCGATCTGCTCGGATTCCGCCCGGCTGCCGCGCCAGAACAGCGTAGCCTTGACGCTGTGGTCGACATTGAGCGCGAGCAGCAAATTGTCCTGCACGGTCTGGCTCTCGAACACGGTCGGCTTCTGGAATTTGCGGCCGATGCCGAGCTCGGCGATGCGGGTCTCGTCAAGCCGCGTCAGGTCCGTGACGCCGTCGAACAGCACGGTGCCTTCGTCGGGCTTGGTCTTGCCGGTGATGATGTCCATCATCGTGGTCTTACCGGCGCCGTTCGGGCCGATGATGGCGCGCATCTCGCCGGGCTCGAGCGTCAGCGAGAGGTTGTTAATGGCGTGGAAGCCGTCGAACGAGACGTGCACGCCGTCGAGATACAGCATTGCGGAGGTCGCGCGGGTGTCCATGACGTTCATTGCGCCTCCTCCGCCATTTTGGGTTCGGCGACGCCATCTTCGGCCGCGGCGCTCGCAATGGTCGCGGCGTCGCGCCTTTCCTTCGACGAGTCCCACCAGGCGTTGAAAGTGCCGACGATGCCCTTGGGCAGCAGCAGCGTCACCAGAATGAACATCGCACCCAGCATGAACAGCCAGTACGGCGCGAGCATGCCGGAGGTGAAGAACGTCTTTGCGTAATTGACGACGACGGCACCGAGCGCAGCGCCGACCAGCGTACCGCGGCCGCCGACCGCAACCCAGATCACCGCCTCGATCGAATTGCCGGGCGCGAATTCGCTCGGGTTGATGATGCCGACCTGCGGCACATAGAGCGCGCCGGCGACGCCTGCCATGCAGGCCGACACCGTGAACACGAACAGCTTGTAGGATTCGACGCGGTAGCCGAGGAAGCGCGTGCGCGATTCGGCATCGCGCACCGCGATCAGCACCTTGCCGAGCTTGGACGAGACGATGGCGCGGCAGATCAGGAAGCCGGCGATCAGCGCCAGGCAGCTCAGCGCGAACAGCGCAGCACGGGTGCCTTCTGCCTGCACGTTGAAGCCCAAAATGTCCTTGAAGTCGGTCATGCCGTTGTTGCCGCCGAAGCCGAAATCGTTGCGGAAGAAGGCCAGCAGCAGCGCATAGGTCATCGCCTGGGTGATGATCGACAGATACACGCCCGTGACGCGGGAGCGGAAGGCGAGCCAGCCGAAGCAGAAGGCGAGCAGGCCCGGCACGATCAGCACCATCAGCGCGGCAAACCAGAACATGTCGAAGCCGTACCAGTACCAGGGCAGCTTCGAATAGTTCAGGAACACCATGAAGTCAGGCAGGATCGGGTTGCCGTAGACGCCGCGGCTGCCGATCTGCCGCATCAGGTACATGCCCATCGCGTAGCCACCGAGCGCGAAGAAGGCACCGTGGCCGAGCGAGAGGATGCCGCAATAGCCCCAGATCAGGTCGATCGAGAGCGCCAGGATGGCGTAGCAGACATATTTGCCCCAGAGCGCGACGAGATAGGTCGGCACTTGCAGGAACGAACCTGCGGGCAGCAGCAGGTTGGAGAGCGGGATCAGGATGCCGCAGGCCACGACGACCGCAAGGAAGATCGTCGCGCCGCGGTCCAGCGATCGCGTCAGCATGTGAGGGGTCATGCTTCCACCGCACGGCCCTTGAGCGCGAACAGGCCGCGCGGCCGCTTTTGAATGAACAGGATGATGAGAACGAGGATGGCGATCTTGCCGAGCACGGCGCCGGCGACCGGCTCCAGGAATTTGTTGGCGATGCCGAGCGTGAAGGCGCCGACCAGCGTGCCCCAGAGATTGCCGACGCCTCCGAACACGACGACCATGAAGCTGTCGATGATGTAGCTCTGGCCGAGATTGGGGCTGACATTGTCGATCTGCGACAGCGCCACGCCGGCGATGCCGGCAATGCCCGAGCCGAGGCCGAAGGTCAGCGCATCGACGCGCGAGGTCGCGATGCCCATCGAGGCCGCCATGCGGCGGTTCTGCGTCACCGCGCGCATCTCAAGCCCTAGCGCCGTGTAGCGCAGCATCGCGAGCAGAATGACGAACACCGCGAGCGTGAAGACAAGGATCCAGAGCCGGTTATAGGTAATCGTGATCTGGCCGAGCTCGAACGCGCCGCTCATCCAGGAGGGGTTGCCGACCTCGCGGTTGGTCGGGCCGAACATGGTGCGCACCGCCTGCTGCAGCACCAGCGACAAGCCCCACGTCGCCAGCAGCGTCTCCAGGGGACGGCCATAGAGAAAGCGGATGATGCTGCGCTCGATCACGACGCCGAGCGCGCCCGCCACCAGGAAGGCGAGCGGCACCGCGATCAGCAGCGAATAGTCGAACAGGCCGGGATAGCGGGTGCGGATCACCTCCTGCACCACGAAGGTGGTGTAGGCCCCGATCATCACCATCTCGCCATGGGCCATGTTGATGACGCCCATCACGCCGAACGTGATGGCAAGCCCGATTGCAGCAAGCAGCAGCACCGAACCCAGCGAGAGGCCGTACCAGGCATTCTGCACCATCGACCAGACCGCGAGCGAACTCTGGATCGAGCCGATTGCGCTCGCGGCAGCCTTGGTCACCGAGGCCGGCTGGTCGCCCATGCCGGTAAGCAGCGCCATCGCCTCCTGGTCGCCGCGCGCCTTGATGGTGGCAACGGCTTCGAGCTTCTCGACCTCGGTGGCATCAGGCTTGAACAACAGGATCGCCGCGCGGGCGTCGCCCAGCGCAGCTTTGACGGATCGGTTGGTTTCCTTGGCGAGCGCGCCATCGACGGCTTCGAGCGACGTCTCCTCATGCGACTTGAAGACGGATTGCGCGGCCTGCAGCCGCGCTCCGATGTCCGGTGACTGCAGCGTCAGGCTGCCGATCGCGGCATCGACGCTGCGGCGCAAGCGGTTGTTGAGGCGGACCGCGCTTGCACTGTCGGGCACGCTCGCCACAGCCAGGCCGGTCGCGGCATCGATCGACTTGCCGTCGGTGCCGGTGACGTAAACCTTCTTGCTATCCGGGTCGGCCATGAGTCGGCCGTCCTGAAGCGCGCTGATGATGGGGAAAGCCAGCTTGTTGCCGCTGCCCGCGACCACGCCGATCGCCTCTTCCGTGTCGGAATAATCGTCGTTGGCGAATTTGGCGACCGCATCCTCGAACGGGCCGGCCAAGGCCGGCAGTGCGAACGCGATCAGGAACAACGAGAGCAGGAGCGAACAGAGGCGGGCGGACAAATTGGCTGGCACTGTGAAAGACCCCGGCAGAAAAGGGTGGAGAAGGCGGCGGGATCGCCGCCTTCTCCGATCGTGCAATGGAGCGTCAGATCCGGATCAGGAGCCCGAACCGAGGCACTTGTTGGTCTTGGTGTTGAAGTTGCCGCACTTCTTGCCGACCCAGTCGCCGACCAGGTCCTTGGAGCCATCGAGCTCCTTCGACCAGGCGTCGCCTGCGACAAGACCCGGGGTCTTCCACACCACGTCGAACTGGCCGTTGGCTTTGATTTCGCCAATGAACACCGGCTTGGTGATGTGATGGTTCGGGAGCATCTTGGAGGTGCCGCCGGTCAGGTTCTTGGCTTCGATGCCCGGGAGCGCATCGATCACCTTGTCCGGATCGGTCGACTTCACCTTCTCGACCGCCTTGACCCACATGTCGAAGCCGATCACGTGCGCTTCCATCGGATCGTTGGTCACGCGCTTCGGGTTCTTGGTGTAGGTCTGCCACGCCTTGATGAACTTCTCGTTCTCCGGCGATTTGATCGACTGGAAGTAGTTCCAGGCGGCGAGATGGCCGAGCAGCGGCTTGGTGTCGATGCCGGCGAGTTCTTCCTCACCCACCGAGAACGCGACGACCGGGATGTCCTTCGCCTTGATGCCCTGGTTGCCGAGCTCCTTGTAGAAGGGAACGTTGGCGTCGCCGTTGATGGTCGAGACCACCGCGGTCTTCTTGCCGGCCGAGCCGAACTTCTTGATGTCGGCCACGATCGTCTGCCAGTCGGAATGACCGAACGGCGTGTAGTTGATCATGATGTCTTCCTGGGCGACACCCTTGGACTTCAGATAGGCTTCCAGGATCTTGTTGGTGGTGCGGGGATAGACGTAGTCGGTGCCCGCGAGCACCCAGCGCTTCACCTTCTCGTCCTTCATCAGATAGTCGACGGCGGGGATCGCCTGCTGGTTCGGCGCGGCGCCGGTGTAGAACACGTTGCGCTCGCTCTCCTCGCCCTCGTACTGCACGGGGTAGAACAGGATGCTGTTCAGCTCCTTGAACACCGGGAGCACCGACTTGCGCGACACGGAGGTCCAGCAGCCGAACACCACCGAGACCTTGTCCTTGGTGATCAGCTCGCGCGCCTTCTCGGCGAACAGCGGCCAGTTCGAAGCGGGATCGACGACGACGGCTTCGAGCTTCTTGCCGTTGACGCCGCCCTTCTTGTTCTGCTCGTCGATCAGGAAGAGGATGGTGTCCTTCAGCGTGGTTTCGCTGATGGCCATGGTGCCGGAGAGGGAGTGAAGCACGCCGACCTTGATGGTGTCGTCCGCGGCTTTCGCACCAGAAATGGAAGCCAGACCAAGCATCAGTCCGGCGGTCGCGGCGAGAACGCCACGGCGGCTAAATGGCGCCGCTATATCGTGAGTGGATTTGCTATGCATGAGTGTCTCATCTCCCTGACGCAGACGTGAAAAACGCTGCGAAACGGCCCCAACGGCCGCCTGCGATTAACGGATTCGCAAGAACCGTGCCATGGATTAGACACCAACTAAGCCATTGGCTTTGCTGCTAAAATGGACGGAAAACAAAGCCTCGCCATGACCGCGCCGCCTAAACACTGAGCAAATCGAATGTATGCGAATGTGGCAGACGGGCTATTTTTTGAGCAAATTTGCCACTCTGGCTAAATTTCCGGCACAACTATTTCTGCACCGCGATCGCCATTTGGGGTGAGCCTGCCTTGAAAGCGCCGCCTCAATGTTCCATATGGAGGGCAAGGTCTCTTGCGAATCAGAGACCGTTGCGAGCCGCGTGTTCTTAAGCCCTTACGGGCGTCTGGCTTGCCCCATCCCATCAAGCCATCCGACACCCCAAACACGCAGGTGTCCCTCTCGACACCCTTTTGCGCGCGCCGCGCCGAATGCGCCGGGCGCCCGCTTTTGACATGGAAAGAACCCATCTTTTGACTTCGTTTCAGGATTTCGGCCTCGCCGAACCCATCGCTCGTGCTCTCACCGAAGAGAACTACGTCACCCCCACCCCGATCCAGGCCCAGACGATTCCGACCGCGCTGACCGGCCGCGACGTCGTCGGCATCGCCCAGACCGGAACCGGCAAGACCGCGTCCTTCGCGCTGCCGATCCTGCACCGCCTGCTCGAGAATCGCATCAAGCCGCAGCCGAAGACGACCCGCGTCCTGGTGCTGTCGCCGACGCGCGAGCTGTCCGGCCAGATCCTTGACAGCTTCAACGCCTATGGCCGCCACATCCGTTTGTCCTCGACACTCGCCATCGGCGGCGTGCCGATGGGCCGTCAGGTCCGCTCGCTGATGCAGGGCGTCGAGGTGCTGGTCGCCACCCCCGGCCGTTTGCTCGATCTCGTGCAGAGCAACGGACTGAAGCTTGGAAGCGTCGAATTCCTCGTGCTCGACGAGGCCGACCGCATGCTTGACATGGGCTTCATCAACGACATCCGCAAAATCGTCGCCAAGCTGCCGATCAAGCGGCAGACGCTGTTCTTCTCGGCCACCATGCCGAAGGACATCGCCGAGTTGGCCGACGCCATGCTGCGCGACCCCGCCCGCGTCGCGGTGACCCCGGTCTCCTCGACCGTGGAGCGCATCCAGCAGCGCATCATCCAGGTCGACTTCTCCGCGAAGCCGGCCTTACTGGCCAAGCTGCTGAAGGACGAGCCGGTCAACCGAGCCCTGGTCTTCACGCGCACCAAGCACGGCGCCGACAAGGTCGTAAAGACACTCGAGAAGGCGGGAATCCCCGCCAGCGCCATCCACGGTAACAAGTCGCAGAACCATCGCGAACGGACGCTAGCCCAGTTCCGCACCGGTGAAATCCGCACGCTAGTCGCCACCGATATCGCCGCTCGCGGCATCGACGTCGACGGCATCACCCACGTCATCAATTTCGACCTCCCCAACGTGCCCGAGACTTACGTGCACCGCATCGGCCGCACCGCGCGCGCCGGCGCCGAGGGCACCGCGATCTCGCTGGTCGCGGGCGGCGAGGAACTTGCCTATCTCCGCGACATCGAGCGGTTGATCAAAGTGACGCTGCCGCGCGAAGACCACCGCACCGACGCGGGCCGCCGCGATGCGGGTCCTCCCCCGTCCCAGCAACGTCAGGGCCGGCCCAGCCGCCCAGGCCAGCGTCCGCACGGCGCACGGCATGGCGACGGGCGGCGTGCCGACGAAAGGCATGCTGACGGTCGTCACCACAGTGCCGCCAAGCAGGGCGACGGAAGGCCCGGCGAGGGACGTCATGGCGACGCCAGGCGTGCTGACGCACGGCCCGGCAGTGGCCCGAAGGCTTCGAAGACTCCTCGTCGCGACCACACCGGAGGCAAGGCGCATTCTTCGCCAAACGGCCGTCCGGAACAGCGTTCCGCGCATAGCGCCGGGGCGTCTGATGGGATACAAGGCGTTGCCTTTTTGCGCCGCGAGAGTCGGCCGAACGGCCAACCGAACCGCAAACCCCATTCGCACTAGCCGTCCACGACCTGGAGAAATTCATGGCTAAGGAAGAGCTGATCCAGTTCGAAGGACTGGTCACCGAAATCCTCCCCGACGCGCGCTACCGCGTGCAGCTCGACGCCGGACACGAGATCGTCGCCTACACCGCCGGCAAGATGAAGAAGAACCGCATCAAGACTCTGGCGGGCGACCGCGTGACGGTGGAGATGTCGCCCTATGACCTCGAAAAGGGCCGGCTGATTTTCCGCCACAAGGACGAACGTCCGAGCGGGATGGGCGGACCTCCGCGTCCCGGACAGCGCGGCGGCCAGTTCCGCCGCCGCTAGGGGCTCGGCGCGCGAGCGCGAACCTAAGATTCCGACCTGCATGCTGATCCGCCGTGACCATCACGGCGGATCAAAAAATCGTGCACGTCAGCATTGTTTTGGAGCTCTGTTTCCAATAAAATGAACTAATCGATTTTCGGCCGGACGACATTAGCATCCACCGGTACAGCCGGTTCAGACACGCTGACGACCCTTCCAAAAATTCGATCTAACCTGTCCGCGCAAGCGGGCTCTGACATTGTGTTATCTGAGAAGGGACTACCCCCATGAGCATGGGAACCGTGAAGTGGTTTAACGCGACCAAAGGCTTCGGCTTCATCCAGCCCGACGATGGCGGCCAGGACGTGTTCGTCCACATCAGCGCTGTGGAACGTGCGGGCCTCGGCACGCTGCGCGAAGGTCAGAAGATCTCCTACGAGATCGTGGCCGACCGCCGTTCCGGTAAGTCGGCAGCGGACAACCTTCGTTCCGCCGGTTGAGCCTACCGCTTACGGCCCCGATCGGCTCGAGCGAACAAATCAAAAGAAAAGGCCGGGCGCGATGCCCGGCCTTTTTTCTAGTTTAGGGGGCACGGCGACGGTACACCGTCGTAAGGAACGCAGGTGACCTGGCGCGGCCGCGTGTAGGAGACATCGCTCAGCGTGATGCCCGACTTCAGGACGAATTTGACGGAAGGCGTGTAGAGGTAACTCGCCTCACTGTAAATGAGGTAGGTCTTCGCGATCAAGAGCGTCGGCGGAATCATCGAGGTGACCGTGGTATCAGGCGCCAGAGACGGAGGCGCGTCCGTCACCGTGGCCTGCGTCGCGCCGTTCGCAATGGTGGCGGACTTGCTCCATTTAATCGTGGCGACTTTGCTTGAGTCGATATAGATCTGGGCAACCGTACCGTTCACGAGCGTAGCGTCATACGGCATGATCATCGATATGCTTGCCGTGAACGTGTCCTGCATGGCCGGACCGTTGGTCGCGATCGACTGCGACGTCAAGTCGGACAGCGTCCGTGCAATCATCGTAACTTTGCGATCGATCGCCACGGCCGATGAAAATTCGACGGTACCGAAGAACATCACCAGCATCAGCGGCACGATGACCGCGAATTCGGTCGCCGCGATCGCGCGCCTGTCGGCGACGAAGTCGCGGACGGAACTACTGGCATTTTTCCAGATATTTGCAATCGCCTGCATCGGTGGGCTCGGATCCATCTGTCTCAGAAGGGTTCATTCTTGAAGGCCGCAGTCGCAATCAGCAGCCGCTTGTTGCTGCAGCCCATGTTGAAGCCAAGGCCCGTGACGAAGAGCGGCCACTGATAGAACAGCCGCACCACGACGACCTGGTTGGCGGCCCCGGCACTGTACTGCACGCCAGTTGGATTGAAGCTGCAGGAATCGCCATAGTTGGTGAGGCTTAGCGCTCCGAACGAGCTTGTACTCACGACGTCGACGTAGAGCTTGGTGCAATCAAACAGCGCCGGGATCTGGTTGCAGACGTAAGCCTTGAACGTCGTTTGCGAGCAGGGTGTGCTCACGCCGGACACCGCGCAGGCTGTTAGCGTGCCGGTTTGCGCCTGCCCGGTCAGCAACACGCGTGCAGAATTCTGCGCGGCACTCTCGAGCACCTGGCTCGCCAAGAACATCAGCGCCGACTCGATGATGGCGAACAGCAATGCGAAAAACATCGGCGCGACGAGCGCGAACTCGACGGCTGCGGAGCCGCGGCGGCTGCCGCGAAACCGGCGCAACGTGGCGAGGAGTGTGAATCTCGTAGGTGCAGGCGAAGGCATCAAATTCCCCAGCAGCAGCAGCAATCATCTGCCATGTTCAATAGCGGAAACTGATTGTTTAAGTGTTTCAGGCGATCCGCACCCGGCGGCCCGGGCCGTTAAGGACGGGTTAACCGCAAACGACCCAGGGCACGGAGACGAGGGCATGGGGCGGGGCATGGAGACGAGGACGCGGAGAGAGAAACTCGCGCGCGTGCGTCGGGCGAGGACGATCCTTGCCCCGGCAAACCTGCCAATCAAACTCGCTGGTTGGTCTTACTTGGTTAGTCTTGCTCAGTTCGTCTTGGTCAGTTCGTCTTGGCGCCCGCACCGGCATTGCCGCTGGCCGTGCTGCTCAACGAACCGGCCTGACTCATCGTGTTGTTGAAGTAGGTGTCGCTGTCGCCGAGCGTCACGCGACGCTGGCAAATCGGCATGCAGCTGTAGGACTCGCGGTCGATCCCGCGATAGACGGTGACGAGCCGATCGCTCGGACCTTCGACCTGGATCTGGCGATCGACCAGGATCTCGCCGCCCCGATCGAGCGCGATGAAATTGGTGGCGCCATAGCCCTTTCCGGTCACGACGATCATGCCACCGGGCTGGAGCGTGACGTCGGCGATCATGGGATTGCCGACCACGATGGTCGCCACCTTGCCGGGCAACCGCACCAGCTTGGCCTGGTCGACATTCACGGCAATGGCATCTGCGGTCGGCTCGGCAATGACGACAGCCGGCGATGCTAGCACCGCGGCCGCAACCAGAAGACAGACGCGCGCACGACGGCGCAGCAATTGTTTACGCATACTCTTACCCCCGGGACGTCACAAACCGGCAGAAGCAATCACATAACAGCCGAGCCGGTGCCCGACCCGGCTAACCTGCCCTCAATTCGTGAACGTTCCGCAAATTCGCCGACTATTGTTTGAACGGACTGGCGTTTCGCGGCCCTCGAGAACCTAGCGGCGGAACGGATAGGCAAGCTGCCCTCCGATTTCCTTCGGCATGGTGGCTTCATCCTTGCCGTAATCCTGCGGCAGTTGCCCCTCGGGCATGCGGAAAGTGCCGAACAGCACATCCCAGATCGGGAACGTGCCGGCAAAATTGGTGTCGCCGCCCTCTGCTAGCGAGGTGTGGTGCCAGCGGTGGAACACCGGCGTCGCCAGCACATATTTGAACGGCCCGAAGGTCCAGTTCAGGTTGGCGTGCACGAAGGCCGAATGGAAGGTCGTGAACGGGGCGAGCCAGACCATGGCGTTCGGCGAAATGCCGGCCATCAGCAGCACGACGTCGACCGCGATCGTACCAAGCACGAGATTGACTGGATGGAAGCGGGCCGCAGAAATCCAGCTGATCTCCTCCGAAGAGTGATGGATCGCGTGGTACTTCCAGAACCCCCCGCCGTGGAACAGCCGGTGCAGCCAGTACAGCATGAAATCGGACAGCACCAGGAACAGCATGGCCTGGACCCAGAGCGGCAATAGCGCCAGCGGGCCGTGGCCATTGTCGTAGAAGGCGATGAGCTCGTCGGCATCATGGATGTTGAAGACGAAGCTCGCACCGACGATCAGAAGGCCGATCCGCATGACGCGTGCGAACACCGGAACGACAAACCAGTAGCAGATGTCCGTGACGATCTCCCGCTTGCGCCACCAGGGTGCGCCGGGATTGCAGGCCCAGACATGCTCGAGCACGGTGAAGACCACCGCGAGCGCGAAGGTCGTGGGGATCACCTTCGCGATGGTCTCGCCGAGCATCAGGGCGATTTCCATGGGCAGGCTCGACATCGTCGCCTCTCTTGCGAATTGCTGGTCCTACCTACGCGTACTCCCCTAAATTTAAGGGACGGTGAAGCCGGTGCCGCGCTTGCTGCGCATTCGGAACTGGAACGAATTGCAGATGGCGGCCTTAAGGCGAAATTCACTCTGGCCAGCGGCAAGCGCGTTTGCCCGATCTAATTAACTCTCCCGAAAGAGCTCGGATCTCATGGTCATTGCGTCAAGCACAACGCCGAACGAGGCGATCCCACCCCAGATGGAGTTTTGTTCATGAAGAACCTCATTGCGCGTTTCGCGAAAGATGAATCCGGCGCCACCGCCATCGAATACGGTCTGATCGCCGCCGGCATCGCGCTGGCCATCATCACCGTCGTCAACAATCTCGGCACCACGCTCAACGCCAAGTTCACCTCGATCAGCAGCTCGCTGAAGTAAGCGATCGACGAACGACGGCAAAAGCCCCGGGCCTCCGGGGCTTTGTGTTTCAGACGGCGAGTTCCAGTGGCGTTGAGCAAGTACAGAACCGATGCCGCGGTCGCGGCAAATGCGGCGGAGGCCACGCAGACCGGCTCGCCGGTCTACTGGGTCTGCCTTGCCCTGCTGCTTGCGACCGTCGCGCTCGCCGCACGCATCGCCTCCCTTTGGTGAGCACGCCTTCGGCTGGTTCCACCCCTCGAGCCGCTGCCGCCGTTTTCGGTTTGTTTAGCACTGCCGGCTAGAATCCGGCGACGCCAGCTCCGCGGCGAACCCAGGCCTCAAGACGCAGCCCATGATCCTCGACCTTGCGCGCCTTCTGCTCTTCCCGGCCCTGATGGCGTTTGCCGCCGCAAGCGACCTCTTCACGATGACGATCTCCAACCGCGTATCGCTGGCGCTGGTCGCCGGCTTTTTCGCGCTCGCTCTCGCCGGTGGCATGGCACCTTACGAGATGCTGAGCCATGTCGGCTCAGGCACGCTTGTCCTGGTCGTGGCCTTCACCTGTTTTGCGATGGGTTGGGTCGGCGGCGGCGATGCCAAGGTCGCGGCCTCCGTCGCACTTTGGTTCGGTTTCGCACAGCTGATGAACTTCCTGCTCTACGCCTCGCTGTTCGGCGGGGCGCTGACGCTGCTCCTGCTCCAGTTCCGGCAGTGGCCGCTGCCTTACGGGCTCGCCGGCCAAGCCTGGCTCGCGCGGCTGCACGCCAAGGAGAGCGGCATTCCCTATGGCATCGCGCTCGCACTGAGCGCGCTGATGGTCTACCCGGAGACCGAATGGGTGAAGGCGATCGATCTCGCTCACCTCGCATTGCGCTGAACGCATCGGGTAAACCCGGCGTTAAGGCGATTTAGATACGCCTCATTAACCATGCTTTGACGAATAGCTGGTCAACTGCCGATTACGGCGGCGTCAGCGTCGCGGCGTTTGGTGGAAAGTGAAGCGTATGAATAGGGCACGCATTGTCGTCCTGACGGTCGCCATCTGCGCCGGCGGTGTCGCCGCGTATCTGGCGAGCGGCTCGGACAATTCTGCGCCGCCTCCGGCTCCGGTCGCGCAGCTTCCCACCGTCGACGTCCTAGTCGCCAAGAACGACATCGGCCTCGGCCAGACCGTCAAGCCGGAAGACGTGCAATGGCAGACCTGGCCGTCCGCGACCGCCAGCGCCACCTTCATTCGCCGCAACGAGCGCCCCGAGGGCGTAACCCAGGTCACCGGCTCGATCGCACGATCCCCCTTCATCCAGGGTGAGCCGATCCGCGACCAGAAGCTGGTCAAGGCGGAAGGCTCCGGCTTCATGGCAGCAATCCTGCCCACCGGCATGCGGGCGATCTCGACCGAGATCTCGCCGGAAACCGGCGCAGGCGGCTTCATCCTCCCCAACGACCGCGTCGACGTGCTTCTGACGCGCCGTCTCAAGAACCCGGACCAGAGCAGCGGCGCTCCCGATGTGGTCACGTCCGAGATCATCCTGGCCAATATCCGCGTCCTGGCCATCGACCAGGCGCCGAAGGAGAAGGACGGGCAGAACGCGGTGGTCGGCAAGACCGTCACCCTCGAGCTCAATCCTGCGCAGACTGCGACGCTCTCCTCGGCACGCCAGAGCGGCACGCTGTCGCTGGCGTTGCGCAGCATCGTCGACGTCAAGCTGAGCGAGATCACGCTCGATGATTCCGCGCAGAAGCGCGATGGCGTCTCGATCATTCGGTACGGTATCCCAAGCTCGACGGCGAAGGCACGATGAGGACTGTCGACATGAAATGCAGGGCGAATTTGGCGACGATGCGAACCTCTGTGGTCCGCGCCCTGTCGTTTTCGGCCGCCGTCGCGCTCGCGCTCAACCCGGTGCTGACCCCTGTGGTCGCCGCCGATTATCGCCCTGTGGCGCAGGCTGCGGCCGACGGTCAGATGAACGCGCGATTCCTCTCGCTCGGCATCGGCAAGTCGATCGTGATCGACCTTCCGCGTGACATCAAGGACGTGCTCGTCGCCGATCCCAAGATCGCCAATGCGGTCGTCCGCTCGGCGCAGCGCGCCTACATCATCGGCGCCTCGATCGGCCAGACCAACATCGTGTTCTTCGATTCAGCCGGCCAGCAGATTGCGGCCTATGACATCGCGGTCAAGCGCGACCTCAACGGCGTGCGGGCCGCGCTGAAACAGGTCCTGCCGAATTCAGACATCCAGATCGACGGCCTAGGCGACGGCATCATCCTGACCGGTTCGGCCGCGAATCCAGCCGAAGCCCAGCAGGCCAACGACCTCGCTGCGCGCCTCGCCGGCGGTCCCGAGAAGGTCGTGAACTCGATCGTGGTCCGCGGCCGCGACCAGGTCATGCTCAAGGTGACAGTCGCCGAAGTGCAGCGCAGCATCATCAAGCAGCTCGGAATCGACCTCACCGCCAACCTCAGCTACGGCACCTCGGTCGTCACCTTCAGCAACTCCAATCCGTTCACGGCTCTCGGCCATAACCTCGTCGACAGTAACAACCTGACCACCAAATTCGGCGGGGCGCCGTCGGTGCAGGCCACCCTGCGAGCGATGGAAACCGCGGGCGTGATCCGGACGCTGGCCGAACCGAACCTGACCGCGATCTCCGGTGAATCGGCAACATTCATCGCCGGCGGTGAATTCCCGGTGCCCGCCGGCTACGCGTGCGACCCCACCACGCACGTTTGTACCACCCAAATCAGCTTCAAGAAGTTCGGCATCTCGCTCAACTTCACCCCCGTCGTTCTCACCGAGGGCAAGATCAGCCTGCGGGTGATGACCGAGGTCTCTGAGCTCTCGAACGAGAACGCGATCACGCTGTCCCAAGCCGTGACCTCGACCTCGGTCAACTCGCTTACGGTGCCCTCGATCAAGACCCGCCGCGCAGAAACCTCGCTGGAAATTCCCTCCGGCGGCGCGATGGCGATGGCCGGCCTGATCCAGCAGCAGACCAAGCAGGCGGTCAGCGGACTGCCGGGTCTGATGCAGCTCCCGGTCCTCGGCACGCTGTTCCGCAGCCGCGACTTCGTCAACAACGCGACCGAGCTGGTCGTGATCGTGACGCCCTATATCGTTCGCGCAGTTGCGCAAAAGGATCTGTCGCGGCCGGATGATGGCTTCTCCGCGCCTGCGGATCCGCAGGCCGAACTGCTCGGCAACATCAACCGCATCTACGGCGTGCCCGGCCGGAGCGAACCGGCCAAGAACTACCGTGGCACCTACGGCTTCATCACCGACTGAGGCGGAACGGGGACTTCATGAAGATCACTAGACCACCCCAGATTCGCAGGCGCGCCATCCACCTCGGCGGCGCGCTCGTCGGCATGGCGCTCGCCCTTGGCGGTTGCCAGCACGACGAAGCGGTCACGGCCTCCATTCCCGACGACTACAAGCAGCGCCATCCGATCGCCATCGAGGAGCAGAATCGCTCCATCGTCGTCTTCGTCGGCCATGCCCGCGGCGGCTTGACCGCGGCCCAGCGCGCCGACGTGATGGGCGTCGCTTCGGCCTGGATGCACGAAGGCACCGGCGCGATCCGGATCGACGTGCCGTCCGGCACGCCCAACGCGCGTCCGGTCGCGGACACCATGCGTGAAATCCAGGCGATCCTGTCGGCGGCGGGCGTTCCGCCGCGCGGCGTCAGCGCCCGCTCTTACCAACCGGAGGACAAGCGCTTCCTGCCGCCGATCCGGCTCACCTATTCCAAGATCGCGGCGGTCGCGGGCCCCTGCGGCCTGTGGCCGGAAGACATCGGCCCTTCGATGAAGAACAAGAGCTGGTTCGAGAACAAGGACTATTACAATTACGGCTGCGCCTATCAGCGCAACCTCGCGGCGATGGTCGACAATCCGTCGGATCTCGAGCAGCCGCGGCCCGAAACGCCGTCCTACACGCCGCGGCGGACCGCCGCGTTCGAGAAGTATCGCAAGGGAATGCCGACGGCGGTCGCCTATCCCGAGGCCGACAAGGCCAAACTCAGCGACACCGGCAGATGATCAGCTACGCTCGCCAGCCCCAAGAAGAACAGTCCGAGGCATCGCTCCCGCCGGTCGAGGAGCATATTGCGCCGGCGCCCCGCGTTTCCGTCCAGGCTTTCTGCGAGACCGTGGAAACGGCGGCCGCCGTGCAGTCGGCCGGCGAAGATCGCCGTCTCGGCAAGGCCCATCTGAAGATCCAGATGGGCGGTATGGCGGCTGCGGTGGAAGCCTACCGCTCGGCACCCACGCCGAACGTGATCGTGCTCGAAAGCGACGGCCGCAACGACCTCCTGGGCGGGCTCGACCATCTCGCGACCGTCTGCGACGCCGGCACCCGCGTGGTCGTGATCGGCCGCATCAACGACGTCACGCTCTACCGCGAGCTGGTGCGCCGCGGCGTCAGCGACTACGTGCTCGCGCCGGTCGGCGCGATCGACGTCGTGCGCTCGATCTGCAACCTGTTCTCGGCGCCGGAAGCCAAGGCCGTCGGCCGCATCATCGCCGTGGTTGGCGCCAAGGGCGGCGTCGGCGCGTCAACTATCTCCCACAATGTTGCCTGGGCGATCGCCCGCGATCTCGCGATGGACGCGGTCGTCGCCGACCTCGACCTCGCCTTCGGCACGGCCGGGCTCGACTATAACCAGGATCCGCCGCAGGGCATTGCCGACGCCGTGTTCTCGCCCGATCGCGTCGACACCGCCTTCATCGACCGCCTGCTGTCGAAATGCACCGACCACCTCAGCCTGCTGGCGGCGCCGGCGACGCTCGATCGGGTCTATGATTTCGGCGCCGACGCTTTCGATGCCGTGTTCGACACGCTGCGCTCCACCATGCCCTGCATCGTGCTCGACGTTCCGCACCAATGGTCGGGCTGGACCAAACGCGCCCTGATCGGGGCGGACGACATCCTGATCGTGGCGGCGCCCGACCTCGCCAATTTGCGCAACGCCAAAAACATGTTCGATCTCCTGAAAGCCGCGCGCCCCAACGACCGGCCGCCGCTCTACTGCCTGAACCAGGTCGGCGTGCCGAAACGGCCCGAAATCGCCGCGGCGGAGTTCGCCAAGGCGATCGAGAGCCAGCCCGTCGTCTCGATCCCGTTCGAGCCGCAGATCTTCGGCTCGGCGGCCAATAACGGCCAGATGATCGCGGAAATCTCGGCCAACCATAAGTCGATCGAGATGTTCCTTCAGATCGCCCAGCGCCTGACCGGCCGCAGCGAAACGAAGAAGCAAAAATCGTCCCTGCTTTCACCCCTGATTGACAAGTTGCGGGGAAAATAGGTCGCCGCATGGAGTTTTTAAGTGTTCGGTAAGCGTAGCGGAACAGACGCCGACGCCCGGGCCCCGAAGCCCGGTGCCGTGTCGCCAGAGCCTGCCCAGGCTCCGGCGCCCGCCGTGTCGCGCTTGCCGCAGCCGACAGTCTCGTCGCCGCCGCTTGCCCCGGCGAAGCCTGCGCCGACCATGGAAGCCCGCCGCTCGGACAATTATTACGAGGTCAAGGCGACCATCTTCGGCGCGCTGATCGAAGCCATCGACCTCGCCCAGCTCGCCAAGCTCGATTCGGAGTCCGCGCGCGAGGAAATCCGGGACATCGTCAACGAGATCATCGCGATCAAGAACATCGTGATGTCGATCGCCGAGCAGGAAGAGCTGCTCGACGACATCTGCAACGACGTCCTCGGCTACGGTCCGCTGGAGCCGCTGTTGTCGCGCGACGACATCGCCGACATCATGGTCAACGGCGCCGACACCGTCTACATCGAGGTCGCCGGCAAGATCCAACGCACCGGTATCCGCTTCCGCGACAATCAGCAGCTCCTCAACATCTGCCAGCGTATCGTCAGCCAGGTCGGCCGGCGCGTCGACGAATCCTCGCCGATCTGCGACGCGCGCCTGGCCGACGGCTCCCGCGTCAACGCCATCGTGCCCCCGCTGTCGATCGACGGCCCCACGCTGACCATCCGCAAGTTCAAGAAGGACAAGCTGACGCTCGATCAGCTCGTCAAGTTCGGCGCAATCTCGCCGGAAGGCGCGGAAATCCTCCAGATCATCGGCCGCGTCCGCTGCAACGTGCTGATCTCCGGCGGTACCGGCTCGGGCAAGACCACGTTGCTCAACTGCCTGACCAACTACATCGAGCACGACGAGCGCGTCATCACCTGCGAAGACGCCGCCGAACTCCAGCTCCAGCAGCCGCACGTAGTGCGACTGGAAACCCGCCCGCCCAACATCGAGGGCGAAGGCCAGGTCACCATGCGCGAACTGGTGCGCAACTGCTTGCGTATGCGTCCCGAGCGCATCATCGTCGGCGAAGTCCGCGGACCCGAGGCGTTCGACCTGCTCCAGGCCATGAACACCGGCCATGACGGCTCGATGGGCACGCTGCACGCCAACAATCCGCGCGAGGCGCTATCGCGCTGCGAATCCATGATCACGATGGGCGGCTTCTCCCTGCCTTCACGCACCATCCGCGAGATGATCTGCGCCTCGATCGACGTCATCGTCCAGGCAGCGCGGCTGCGCGACGGTTCGCGCCGCATTACCCACATCACCGAAGTGATGGGCATGGAAGGCGACACCATCATCACCCAGGACGTCTTCCTCTACGACATGGTCGGCGAGGACGCCAACGGCAAGATCATCGGCCGGCACCGGTCGACCGGAATCGGCCGCCCGAAATTCTGGGAACGCGCCCGCTATTACGGCGAAGAGAAGCGCCTTGCCGCGGCGCTCGACGCCGCGGAAGTGGCGCCGCCGACGTGAGCAGGTCAGCACAGCCATGAACATGCAAGTCCTTGCCCTCGCCTTCCTTGCCACCGCGACCGTCGGCGGCCTGGCCTGGGTCTTCCTTTATCCGATGCTGTCCGGGGAACGGAAGGCCGAGAGCCGCCGCGCCTCGATCTCGCGCGCCGAGGCGCCCACGGCCCGCGCCGAGAAGACGCAGCGCTCGCGCCGCGAGCAGGTCGAAACCTCGCTCAAGGATCTCGAGGCGCGGCGCCAGCAGGAGAAGAGCGTATCGCTCAGTGTACGCCTGTCGCAGGCCGGCCTCGACTGGACGCCGCAGAAATTCTGGGTCGCATCCGCCGTCGTGGCGGGCGTGCTGTTCGCAGTCGCCTTGTTCATCGGCGGCGGCCTGCTCGGTGCCGCCGGCTTCGCTTTTGCCGGCGGGCTCGGTCTGCCCCGCTGGGCGCTCGGCTTCCTGAAGAAGCGCCGTGAAAACAAGTTCCTGGCCGCCTTGCCCGATGCCGTCGACGTGATCGTCCGCGGCATCAAGGCGGGCCTGCCGCTGTTCGAATCGATCAAGGTGGTCGCCGCCGACGCGCCAGAGCCGCTACGCTCCGAGTTTCTGTCCATCATCGAGACGCAGGCGATCGGCATGCCGCTCGGCGAGGCCTGCACGCGACTCTACGATCGCATGCCGCTGCCCGAGGCCAATTTCTTCGGCATCGTCATCTCGATCCAGCAGAAATCGGGCGGCAACCTCTCCGAAGCGCTCGGCAACCTCTCCAAGGTGCTACGCGACCGCAAGAAGATGAAAGAGAAGATCCAGGCGATGTCGATGGAAGCCAAGGCCTCGGCCGGCATCATCGGCTCGCTGCCGCCGATCGTGATGTTTCTCGTCTACCTCACGACGCCGGGATACATCTCGATGCTTTGGACTCATCCCACCGGCCAGCTCATGCTGGTCGGCTGCGTCGTCTGGATGTCGATCGGCATCATGGTGATGAAGAAGATGATCAATTTCGACTTCTGATGGTGCCTTATGGTAGAGTTCCTCGTTGCGAAACTTCACGACGTTCACTTCATGACGATGCTGCTGGCGGCCATCGCCGCCAGCGCCACCGTCTATACGCTGGTGATGCCGCTGTTCGCCGGCGAGGGCCTTTCCAAGCGCATGAAGGCGGTTGCGAACGAACGTGAGCGCATCCGGCAGCGCGAGCGCGAGCGCCTCCACAAGAGTGAAAAAGTCTCGCTGCGACAGACGCCGAAGCAGCTCGTCTCGAAGGTCGTCGATGACTTCAACCTGACCAAATGGCTCGCGCAGGAAGCTGCGCGGGACAAGCTCATCATGGCGGGCTATCGAGGCCAGGCGCCCTACATCACCTTCCTGTTCGCCCGCCTGGTTGCCCCGATCGTGCTATTCGTCGGTTCGGTCATCTACGTGTTCCTGATCGCGCACATGCAGCAGTCGTTGCCGATCAAGATCGGCATCTGCGTCGGTGCGGCCTATCTCGGACTTCAGGCGCCAATGCTGTTCCTCAGGAACGCGATCTCCAAGCGCCAGCTCTCGATCAAGCGCGCCTTTCCCGATGCGCTCGACCTGCTCCTGATCTGCATCGAATCCGGCATGTCGGTCGAGATGGCGTTCCGGAAGGTCGCGGTCGAAATCGTGAGCCAGTCGATCGCGCTGTCCGAGGAGTTCACCCTGACCACGGCCGAGCTATCCTATTTGCAGGATCGCAAGGTCGCCTACGAGAACCTCGCGCGGCGCACCGGGCTCGAGGGCGTCAAGTCGGTATGTCTCGCGCTCCAGCAGGCCGAGCGTTACGGCACCCCGCTCGGTCAATCCTTGCGGGTGATGGCGCAGGAAAATCGCGACATGCGCATGAACGAAGCCGAGAAAAAGGCCGCAGCACTGCCGCCGAAGCTGACGGTACCGATGATCCTGTTCTTCCTGCCGGTGCTGTTCGTCGTCATCCTCGGGCCGACGGGGATCAAGGTCACCGAGATGCAATGACGTTAGACGCGGACCGCGCACGGTCCGCGGGCGCCTTCAAGATTGGAAGATCAAGACTCGAAGATCACGTCTGATCAGTCGGGCTGGCCGAGCGAGGCGACCGGAATCCGCTTCGGCGCACCACGCCGGACGTCGTTGCGGGTCAGCATTTCCTTGAGATAGGCGACGTTGGCCACAGCCTGGTCCGGCGGCAGGTCCGCTTTCACGATGGTCTCGGCTTCGGCGAAGCGGCCCTGGAGACCGACGACCAGACCGAGATTCTGCCGCACCCGCGCGTTTGCGCGCGGCGAGGCATAGGCTTGCCGCAGGGCGTCTTCGGCCTTCGGCAGGTCTCTCGACAACATATAGGACAGGCCGAGATTGGAGAGCACACCGGGATCGCCAGGCGCGATCTTGAGCGCGCTCGCATAATAGGAGCGCGCTTCCTCGTGACGGCCCATCTGATCGAGCGCCGTCCCCTGTACCGAGAGCAGGCGCCAATCCGGGTTATCGGGCGAATGCGCCTTCGACAACACGTCGAAGGCTTGCTGGAAATTGCCGTTGTCGGAGAGCGCGCGGCCGTATTGGGCCATCAGCGCCTTGTTGCCGGGATTGGCGATGGTCGCCTGCTCGAGCACGGCGGCGGCCTGGGCGTGCTGGCCGCTGGCGCGCAAGGCCTGACCGTAGGCGAGCGCCGCATCGGCGTCTTTGGGATTGGCACGATAGCGCTCGCCATAGACTTCGGCAGCACGCGCGGGATCGGTGGGAGCGGCTTCCGCTCGCGGCCCGACCGAGCCCGTGACGTCGGAGAGTTTCGACATCGCCGTGCAGCCGCCGAGGCCCATGGCCACCGCCGCGACCAGCGAGGTGGACGCGAAAAGCCGGGCAAGACTGAGCCGTCCAAGACTGAACCGTTCAAGACCGAACCGTTGACGCATGACGCTTTGACTCTCGAGCCGATTGATCGAGCCGAACGCGCCAGCAATAGACTGTTAACCCTAACGGCCGGTTAATTCCCCGGACCCGCGTCCCTCACTGCGGCGCCGGCGGCGGGACCTTGCCGCCGAGACCCGGATCGAGACCGAGCGCCTTTGCCTGCTCGTTCAGGTCTCGCAGCAATTGCAATCGTTGCCGCGTCTCGATCTCGAGATCGATACCCGGGCGCGCCACCCTCGGCAATTCGCGCCGAAGGTCGTCACGATTGACCAGACGCCTCGCGCGGAGCTCGTCGAGCTGAAAATCGTCGATGCCGAGCACATTTGCAGATTGTTCGATCAACCGACGCAGCAGCGATGTCACCGTGGCCGCGGCGTCGACCTCATGCTTGCGTGCGGATCTCGATAACTTGCTTTCGAGATCTGCCCAGACGTGGGAGGTGACGAGATAGACGTGGAGCAAATCGGCCCAATCCGCCTCGCCATCGGCATAGAAGGCGCGGCGCAGCAGGAGCCGGCGGGCGAATGCCGCGACCTGATCCCGTTTCAGCGTCGTGCATGCGTCGATCTCGATGCCCGACTGGACGGCCGGATCTCGGGAAAAATCCCGCCCGGCCGGCAGCCCGACGACGCCGTGCGGCAGGTTGGAATCGAGGAGCCTGAAGACACCATCCTTGCGCGGACGTGAGTAGCGGGCGATCGCGAAGCGATACTCGGTGCGGCCGCCATGGGACATCGGATGGGACATCGGGCCGAAATGGATGACGTTGAAGCCGGCGTCGTCACCGGCCTGCCCGGTCGATGACGGACAGGACAAGACGTAGATCGTGCGCCAGAATGCTTCATCGCTCTCGCTCGACATGGCGCGCGGATCGGGAATCGAATAGCGCGTCAACCCTTCGACATGCCGGTGTCCGTGCAGAACCAGATCGACGTTGAGCGATGTCGCCGCTTCGAGGAAGGTCGCGGGCGCGGCGAGATACATCAGCGGTTCGTCGGGCACGCCGAGAAACCGCTTTCCTTCTCCGGTCGCCTGCGGCAGTGGATGATGGTGCAGCGCCAGCACGCGCACGAGGTTTTCCACCGGCTCGGCATAATCGGCGCGGCCGCCCGAGCCGAGGCTGCCCGCGAGCTCGACGCTCAGCCGCGCGGAATCCGAAACCATGGCGTGATAGGCGCTCTGGTCGACGTTGCCGCTCGCGAGCGTCGTGAGGCTCGCGCGGTTGGAATCCAGCAGCACCAGATCGAGGCCGGCCTGACGGTAGTAGACGCTCTTCGAGGTCCGCGGCAAATGCAGGTAATCATAGACGTCGTAGCGGCCTGCACGCTGGCTCGAGCGCTTGACGTCGTGATTGCCGGCGATTGCCTGGATGTCGGTGAACAGCCCGGTCTGTCGGAAGGACGCGATGACTGCGAGCGCTTCGTCGAGCGCAGGCGGCGTCGGGTCGTCCACGATATCGCCGGTGATCAGCAGGATGCGATCGGGAATGTCCGCGAAGTCCGCCATCCTCTCGCGAATTGCGGCATTGAGCGTCTCGATCGTCGCAAGCAGTCGACCAGACCCGTCCAGATGCAGGTCGGAAATCTGTACGATGACGAACGATCTATCCATTTTGCGTCGCTCATTTGCGAATGTCGCGCCGCGCAAACGATGAGAGAAATGCCTTCGACGATCAGATTCAGGCCGGTTTCAACCCAGGCCGTGATGAGCCAGGTAGCAATGACTTTCGCCACGTGCAGAACCCGCACGACACAATCTAAAATATTGGCCAATAATGCCACAACCGCAGCGCTAGTAAAGCCCCGCGGCCGCTCGCGCGAACCGCGGATCTTGGCATGAGATACGGGGCCCGCCCGATGATGGTTTCGCACACTTGATCAATATTCGATGGCGAGCCGCTTGCGGATTTCGTCAATGCGCTTGTCCAGTGCATCGAACCGCGCGTGAACGGAGCGGTCGTGGAGATAGAAGGCGTAACCGCCGGCAAGGAACGCGAATATCCAATGATGATGCTCGACATAGCCAAAAATCGCCTCGACCGCCTGGCCGATGAATGTGACCACGCTCCACACAAATTCCATTGCATTTCCTCCCGGCCGGCTTTGTCGTCGGCCGCCGGAGATCTCCGCACCCGACGGCCGTTGCCGGAACCTAGCATGGCCCCCTTGCTGCGAGTAGCGGATCGCTGAACGGTGGCAGCAAAGCTGATTGCGGCGGCGGCAAAACTCTGCGAAATCTCGTCCGTTCGTATGACCCGCTCGATCTGGATCCGGACCCGCCAATGCCTTCTGTCTTCGAGACGTCGCCTACCGCCATCCCGATCACCTTCGTCACCAAGTCGAGCTGGGATCAGGTCGCCGAGGGGCTACCGGCGGCGCAACGCCAGTTCGCCATTGCGAGCGCCTTTACCGCAAAGCCGGGCGGCTATCTCGCGCTGCCCGCGCTCGATGGCGCGATCGCGCAAGTGCTGTTCGGGCTCGAGGACGAAGGTGCAAGATCGCGCGACCTGTTCCGACCGGGCGCCCTGCCCGGCCTGCTGCCGCCGGGCATCTATCGCTTCGCCAATGCACCGCACGATGCACGGCTCGCCGCACTCGCCTTCGCGCTCGGCAGCTACCGCTTCGCCCGGTACCGCAAGGCGGATCGCCCCGAGGTCCGCCTCGTGCCGCCCGACGGCGTCGACGCGACCGAGATCAACCGCATGGCGAACGCCGCAACACTGGCGCGCGACCTCATCAACACGCCGGCCAATGACATGGGGCCGGAGGAGCTGGCCGCGGCCGCGCAGGATCTCGCCGCCGAATTCGGTGCAAGCTTTGCCTGCACCATCGGTGACGACTTGAAGACGAATTTTCCGCTGATCCACGCCGTCGGCATGGCATCTAGCCGCGCGCCGCGGCTGATCGACATCGGCTGGGGCGACCCGGCCCATCCCAAGGTGACGCTGGTCGGCAAGGGCGTCTGCTTCGACACCGGCGGGCTCGACTTGAAGCCGTCGAGCGGCATGCTGATCATGAAGAAGGACATGGGCGGCGCCGCCAACGTGCTGGCGCTGGCGCGCATGGTGATGGATGCGAAGCTGAAGGTGCGACTGCGCGTGCTGATTCCGGCCGTGGAGAACGCGGTCGCGGGCAATGCCTTCCGCCCGCTCGATATCTTCACCTCGCGCAAGCGCATCACGGTCGAGATCGGAAATACGGACGCGGAGGGACGGCTGGTGCTCGCCGACGCGCTGGCGCTGGCGGACGAGGAAAAGCCGGACCTGCTGATCGATCTCGGCACGTTGACGGGAGCGGCACGCGTCGCGCTGGGGCCGGATTTGCCGCCCTTTTACACCAATGATGAGGCGCTGGCCGCCGACGTCGCACGATGCGCGGCGAGGGAGAACGATCCGTTGTGGCGCATGCCACTGTGGCCGCCTTACGATGCGTGGCTGGACTCCAAGACGGCCACCATCACCAACGCACCGTCAGGCGGCTTTGCCGGCTCGATCATCTGCGCGCTGTTCCTGCAACGCTTCGTCGAACAGGCCAAGAGCTGGCTGCATGTCGACATCTACGGCTGGACGCCGTCGGCGAAGCCCGCACGCCCCGAGGGCGGCGAGTGCCAGGCCGCGCGCGCGATCTACACATTGCTGAGCGAGCGCTATGCGTGATCCGGGACGAGATCCAAGGCTGACACCCGCGCGCGGCGACCTCGCCGCGAAGTATCTCGAAGGCACGGTGCAGGCGGATCGCTTCGTCACGGGCGAGGAATTCGAGATGATCGAGGCGATCGCGCCCGTGCGCGAGCAGCCGTCGCCGAACGCGATGCTGATGACGCAAGCGTTGCGCGGCGAGCGCGTCACGGTCTACGACCGCAACAGCGAAGGCTGGGCATGGGGTCAGCTTTCCGGTGACGGCTATGTCGGCTGGCTGCCGGACGCAGCGCTCATGAAGCCTGCGGCCGCGCCGACCCACATAGTCAGGGCTTTACGAACCTTTGCCTTCCCCGGCCCCTCGATCAAGCTGCCGCCGGCGGACACGCTGGTGATGGGATCGAAGATCGCGGTTGCACGCGAGGACGGCAGCTTCGCCGTGACGGGCGACCGACAATATCTGCCCAAGGCCCATCTCGCCCCGCTTGGCCATCGCGAGCCGGATTTCGTCGCAGTCGCCGAGCGTTTCGTCGGCACGCCCTATCTCTGGGGTGGCAAGAGCAGCCTCGGCGTCGATTGCTCCGGCCTCGTCCAGATCTCGCTGACATCAGCGGGCATCGGCTGCCCGCGCGACAGCGACATGCAGCAGGCCGGCCTCGGCCGCGCGCTGGAGCCGCATGAGCGGAGCAGCTTGCTGCGCGGCGATCTCATTTTCTGGAAGGGTCATGTCGCCATCGTCCGCGACGCCGACACTATGGTCCACGCCAATGCGCATCACATGGCAACGGCGATCGAGCCGATCGAGCCGGCCATCGCAAGGATCAAGCAAGCCGGCAGCGAGGTCACCGCGATCAAGCGGCTCTGACGGACGCTAAGTCGCCGCAGACCCATTCCCCGCCGTCTCCAGCCGGAACGCCGCCGCAAACAGCGCGCGCGTGTAATCCGTCTTCGGGTTCTTGAAGAGCTCGGCGGCCTGGCCTTCCTCGACCACCTTGCCGCCGCGCATCACGATCAGATGGCTGGCGAGCGAGGCGACGACGCGCAGATCGTGCGAGATGAACATGTAGGTGAGATCGCGCCGGCGCTGCAATTCACGTAGCAGATCGACCATTTGCGCCTGAATCAGCATGTCGAGCGCACTGGTCGGCTCGTCCAGCACGACGAAATCCGGCTCCAGCACCACCGCCCGGGCGATGCTGATGCGCTGGCGCTGGCCGCCGGAGAATTCATGCGGATAACGGTGGCGGGTATCCGGCTTCAGTCCGACGTCCTCGAGCGCCTTGACGACGCGCTCCTCACGCTCGCCGCGCGAGAGCTGCGGCTGATGCACGGTGAGGCCCTCGGCGACGATGTCGGCGACCGACATGCGCGGGCTGAGCGAGCCGAACGGATCCTGGAACACGATCTGCATGTCGCGCCGGAACGGCCGCATCTCCTTGAAGCGCAGGCCCTGGATATCCTTTCCCAGGAACACAATGCGTCCGTTCGACGAGATCAGCCGCAGCAATGCGAGCCCCAGCGTGGTCTTGCCCGAGCCGGACTCGCCGACGACGCCAAGCGTCTCGCCCTTGCGCACGGCGATGCTGACACCGTCGACCGCCTTGATGTGACCGACCGTCTTGCGCATCAACCCGCGTTTGATCGGAAACCAGACTTTCAGGTCGTCGGCCGACATCACCACCGGCGCATCCGGCTGCGGCGGCGCCGGATCCGGCTTCGGCTCCGCGGCAAGCAGGTCGCGCGTGTAAGGATGCTTCGGGGTCTTGAACACTTGCTCGACCGGCCCCTGCTCGACGATCTCGCCGCCCTTCATGACGCAGACCTGGTCGGCGATGCGGCGCACGATGCCGAGATCGTGGGTGATGAAGAGCAGGCTCATGCCGAGGCGACTGCGGATCTCCGCGAGCAGCGTCAGGATCTGCGCCTGCACGGTGACGTCGAGCGCCGTGGTCGGCTCGTCCGCGATCAAGAGGTCAGGCTCGTTGGCGAGCGCCATCGCGATCATCACGCGCTGACGCTGGCCGCCGGAGAGCTGGTGTGGATAGCTCTTCAGCCGCGTTTCAGGCTCGGGAATGCCGACCTGCGTCAGCAATTCCAGCGTCCGCCTGCGCGCCTCGGCATTGCTGGTCGGATTGTGCAGCTGGATGATCTCGCCGATCTGCGCCTCGATCGTGTGCAGTGGGTTGAGCGAGGTCATCGGCTCCTGGAAGATGATGGAGATGTCGCTGCCGCGAATCTCCCGCATCTCCTGCTCCGACCGGTCGATCAGTTCCTGGCCCTTGAAGTGGATGCTGCCCGAAGGATGCGAGGCGTTCGGATAGGGCAAGAGCTTGAGGATCGAGAGCGCGCTGACCGACTTGCCGGAGCCGGACTCGCCGACCAGCGCCACGCACTCGCCGCGCCTGATCTGGAACGAGATCTTGTCGACCGCGAGCGTGGTGACGCCGCCCTGGTGGAAGGCCACCGAGAGCTCGCGCACGCTGAGCAGGGGCTGGTTGATCGCGTCCATTGGCTTACCTGAACGTCTTGCGCGGATCGAACGCGTCGCGCACGGCCTCGCCGATGAAAATCAAGAGCGACAGCATGATGGCGACCGAGAAGAAGCCGGAGAAACCGAGCCAGGGCGCCTGCACGTTGGACTTGCCCTGCGACAGCAGCTCGCCGAGCGACGGCGAGCCGGGCGGCAGTCCGAACCCGAGGAAGTCGAGCGCCGTTAGCGTCATCACCGAACTCGACACGATGAACGGCAGGAACGTCATGGTCGCGACCATCGCGTTCGGCAACAGATGCCGGAACATGATGACCTTGTTCGACACGCCGAGCGCCCGCGCCGCCTGGATATACTCGAAATTGCGCCCGCGCAGGAATTCCGCGCGCACGAGTCCGACCAGCGACACCCAGGAAAACAACAGCAGGATGCCGAGAAGCACGAAGAAGCCGGGCACGAGCACCGACGACAGGATCAGCAGTAGATAGAGCGAAGGAATCGCAGTCCATATCTCGATGAAACGCTGGAACAACAGGTCGATCCAGCCGCCGAAATAGCCCTGCACCGCGCCGGCCGCGATACCGACGATGGAGGAGACGATGGTCAGGCAGAGGCCGAACAGCACCGAGATGCGGAAGCCGTAGATCAGCCGCGCCACCACGTCGCGGCCCTGATCGTCGGTGCCGAGCCAGTTGTATTCGAGATCGCGGCAGCTCTTGAGGCCTTTCTTCTCGACGACAGGCTTGCATTGCGCTTCCGTCAGCATCCAGGTCGGCTTCGACGGCGCCGGCGTCGGCAGATCGAGATTGTGGGTGTCGTAGGAATAGCGGATCAGCGGCCAGACGATGCTGCCACCCTTGTCCTTGATCAACTTCTGCAGATAGGGATCGCGATAGTCGGCCGCCGTTTCGAAATCGCCGCCGAAAGTGGTTTCCGAATAGGTGACGACGGAGGGCCAATAAAGGTGGCCATCATATTTGATCAGGAACGGCCGATCATTGGCGATCAGCTCGGCGAACAGCGACACCACAAACAGGATCAGGAAGATCCAGAACGACCAATAGCCGCGCCGGTTCGCCTTGAAATTCTGCCAGCGGCGCCTGTTGAGCGGCGACGGCACGAACGGTTTGCGCGTGATCGGCACGGCATTGCCGAGCGGCGACTTCGCAGTGGTTTCGATCGGCGTGGTGGGGGCGGCCAGCGTCATCAGACCTCCCGCGCCTCGAAATCGATTCGCGGATCGATCCACATATAGGTCAGGTCAGAGATCAGGTTGATCACGAGGCCGACGAGCGAAAAGATGAAGAGCGTGCCGAACACCACGGGGTAGTCGCGGTTGAGAACGCTCTCGAAACTGAGCAGTCCCAGTCCGTCCAGCGAGAAGATGGTCTCGATCAGAAGCGAGCCCGAGAAGAAAGCGTGAATGAAGGTCGAGGGAAAGCCGGCGATGACGATCAGCATCGCGTTGCGGAAGACGTGGCCATAGAGCACCCTATTCTCGCTGCAGCCTTTCGCGCGCGCGGTCATCACGTATTGCTTGCGGATCTCGTCCAGAAACGAATTCTTTGTCAGGAACGTCATGGTGGTGAACGCACCGAGCCCCATGGCGATCAGCGGCAGCGTCAAATGCCAGAAATAATCGATGATCTTCCAGTACCACGGAAATTGCGACCAGCCGTCTGACGTCAGTCCGCGCAGCGGGAACCAGTTGAAGAACGAGCCACCGGCAAACAGGATGATCAAGAGGATCGCGAACAGGAACCCGGGTATGGCGTAGCCGAGCACGAGCACGCTCGACGTCCAGGTGTCGAAGCGCGTCCCGTCCCTGACCGCCTTGCGGATGCCGAGCGGAATCGAGATCAGGTAGGTCAGCAGCGTCAGCCATATGCCGAGCGAGATCGAGACCGGCAACTTCTCCTTGACGAGTTGCAGCACGCTGACATCGCGAAAATAGCTCTTGCCAAAATCGAAGCGGGCGAAATTCCAGACCATCAGTGCGAAGCGCTCCGGGGCCGGCTTGTCGAAGCCGAACTGCACTTCCAGCTTTTTGATGAAATCGGGATCGAGGCCTTGCGCGCCGCGATATTTCGAATTGATAGCGTCGCCGCCAGCGCCTAACTGCCCCGGGGCGCGTTGCGCAAAGTCGCTGCCGCCCGAAATGCGCGAGGTCCCGCCGGTATCGGCGCCCGAGAGCTGCGCGATCACGCGCTCGACCGGCCCGCCCGGCGCGAACTGCACGACGATGAAGGAGACGAAGAGGATCCCGAGCAAGGTCGGGATCATCAGCAGGATGCGGCGGGCGATATAGGCGCTCATGGCTGTTTCGCCTGCTCGAGCCTGGCGGCTTTGCCGCCCTCGTACCACCAGATGTCGGGGGCACCGACGCCGTTGGCATAACGCGGCGGCTTCTGCGGATGACCGAATTGGTCCCAATAAGCAAGCCGGTGCGTCTTGTTGTACCATTGCGGCACCCAATAACGGCCGGCGCGGAACAGCCGATCGAAGGCCCGGCAGGCGACGGTCAAGTCCTCGCGATTGTCCGCCGCCATGATCTTCTCGATCATGGCGTCGATGGCCGGACTGGCGACGCCCGCGAGATTATAGGAGCCCTTGGTCGCCGCGACCTGCGAGGAAAAGAACGCGCGCATAGCATCGCCCGGTGTCGCCGACATGCTGAAGCGCTGGATCGTGATGTCGAAGTCGAAATCTTCCTGGCGCGCCTTGTATTGCACGGCATCGACGAGGCGCACGCTCGCTTCGATGCCGAGCGTCGCGAGATTCTTGATGTAGGGCGCATGGTGCGGCTGGAACGAAGCCTCGTCCAACAGGAATTCGATCCTGAAGATCTCGCCGTTCGGCAGCACCCTCTTGCCGTCCTTGATCGGCAGGCCGGCGTCGCTGAGCAGTTGCTGCGCCTTGCGCAGCAGGCTGCGGTCCTGCCCGGAGCCGTCCGAGACCGGCGGCGTGAACGGCGCAGCGAACACCTCGTCGGGAATCTGGCCGCGAAACGGCTCCAGCAGCTTCAGCTCTTCCGGCGGCGGAGGCCCGTCGCTCGCCATGAGGTCCGAGTTCTGAAATGGCGACACCGTGCGGGCATAAGCACCGTACATGATGGTCTTGTTGGTCCACTCGAAGTCGAAGGCGTCGATCAGTGCCTCGCGCACGCGGGGATCCCTGAACTTGTCGCGCCGCGTGTTGATAAACCATCCTTGCGCGCCGGAGGGCGTGTCGTCGGGCACGACCTCCATCTTGACGCGACCGTCCTTCACCGCAGGGAAGTCATAGCGGGTCGCCCAGATCCGAGAGGTGAACTCCTCGCGATAGAGATAGTTCTTACCGGTGAAACCTTCGAAGGCGACATCGCGGTCGCGGTAGAATTCGTAGCGCACGACGTCAAAATTGTAGCTGCCGCGACAGGAGGGCAGATCGGCAGCCCACCAATCCTTGACGCGCTCGTATTCGATGTAGCGGTTGACCTCGAACTTGCCGACCTTGTACGGCCCCGAACCCAACGGGATCTCCAGAGACGTTTCGTCGAACGAACGGGAGGCATAGTAGGCTTTCGAGAAGATCGGCAGACTCGCCACATAGAGTGGCACGTCGCGCGCGCGTCCCTTGGCGAAGGTCACAACAAGCGTCGCATCGTCAACAGCTTCCGCGCTGACCATATCGCGCATCTGCACGATGATCAGGGGATGGCCCTTCGTCTTCAGCGACGTCAGCGAAAACGCCGCGTCGTGCGCGGTCAGCTTGGTGCCGTCGTGGAATTTCGCCTCGGGTCGCATCGTGAAGCGATAAACCAGCCTGTCTGCCGATATCTTTACAGACTTGGCGGCAAGCCCGTACATCCCGTCCGGTTCGTCATTGGCGCGCACCATCAGCGGCGCAAAGGTCATGTCCATGCCCTGCGCGCCATCGCCTTTGAGGATGAAGGCATTGAGCGAGTTGAAGGTCTGATAGGATTGATTGTAGGCGCGCACCGACGGGATAAGCGAGAAAGTGCCGCCCTTCGGCGCGTCGACATTGACGTAGTCGAAGTGATGGAAATCGGCGGGATATTTGAGGTCGCCGAAGGCCGACATGCCGTGGGCCTCGGCAGGCATCTCGGACGCTGCCGCGCCCCGGAGCCAGGAGACGCCGAACGCGCCACCGGCACCCAAGGCCAGCACATGCCGGCGTGAAAGCTGCGCCATGCGGAGAATGTCCTTCACGACTTCTTTGCGATCCGCGCCGCCTTGTCCGCGTCGTACCACCAGATGAACGGAAAGCCGGACTGACCGTATTTGGGTAATTCCGCCGGCCGGCCGAACCGATCCCAGCGCGCGGTGCGGACCTTCGTATAAGTCCACTGCGGCACGACGTAGTGATTCCACAGGAGCACGCGGTCGAGTGCCTTGGTTGCCGCGACGAGATCGTCGCGACCCTTGGCGTAGATCACCCGCTCGATGAGCTTGTCGACAGCCGGATTCTTGATGCCGGTAATATTGCGTGAACCGGCGATGTCGGCCGTCTTCGAGGACCAGAATTCGCGCTGCTCGTTGCCCGGCGACTGCGACTCGCCCCAGGAGTTGGTGACGATGTCGAAATCCCACTCGCGCGTCCTGTTCTCGTACTGGGTGGGATCCACCGTCCGCACGCTGACGGCAATGCCGAGCCGTTCCAGCGAAGGCTTATAGAACAGCGTGATCCGCTCGAAACTCGGATCCGAGTTCAGCAACTCCAGGGAGAACTGGGTGCCGGTCTTGACGTCGATCAGCTTGCGGTCGCGCACCTCGTAGCCGGCTTCCTTGAACAGGCGCAGCGCTTCGCGCAGATTGTCGCGCACGGCTTCCGGACTGCCGCCGACTGGATTGGTATAGGCCGTCGTGAAGACTTCGGGCGGAACCTCGGCGCGGACCGTCTCGAGAATCTCGAGCTCCTTGCCCTGCGGCAACCCGGTCGCCATCAGCTCATCGATGCCGTCGAAATAACTGCTGATGCGCTTGTACTGGCCGTAGAAGATCTGCTTGTTCATCTCCTCGAAGTCGAACGCGTAATTGAGCGCGCGTCGCACGCGCGGATCCTTAAACTTGGCGCGGCGCAGGTTCGGCACGAAGGCCTGCATGACGCCCGAGCTGCGATTGGCGAACTCCTCGAGGATCACGCGCTTTTCGGTGACGGCCGGGAAGTCGTAGGCTGTCGCCCAGTTCTTCGCGCTGTTCTCGGTGCGCCAATCGACCTGATCGGCCTTGAAGGCCTCGATCGCCACGGTGGCGTCGCGGAAATACTCGTAGCGCAGCTCGTCGAAATTATTACGGCCCACATTGGCGGCGAGATCGCGTCCCCAATAGTCCTTGACGCGCTCCAGCGCGATCGACCGCCCGGCAACGAATTCCTTGACCCGGTAGGGGCCCGACCCCAGCGGCACTTCGAGCGTGGTGGCGGAGACATCGCGCTTGCGGCCCTGCGCGTCGGTGCCCTCCCACCAATGCTTCGGCAGGACCGTGAGCTGCCCGACGATCTGCGGCAATTCGCGGTTGCCCGGCGCGTCGAACACGAATTTCACCTCGCGCTCGCCGACCTTCTCGGCCTTCACCACATGGCTGTAATACGCCGAGTACTGCGGGTGGTGCTTCTTGAAGGAATCGAGCGAGAAGATCACGTCGTCGGCCGTAACCGGCTTGCCGTCGTGCCATTTGGCTTGCGGCCGCAAGCGGTAAGTCACGAAGGAGAAATCATCCGGATGGCTGACGGCCTCGGCCAGCGCGCCGTATTCGGTCGAGACTTCGTCGAGCGCGGCCGTCGTGAGGGATTCGTAGATGAATGCTACGGCGCCGGCGACTTGCCCCTTCACACCGGAGACGACGATGTTGAAATTGTCGAATGTGCCGACGGCGATCTGGCGCGCGACGCCGCCTTTTGGCGCTTCCGGATTGACGTAGTCGAAGCGCTTGAAGTCCGCGGGGTATTTGACCTGTCCGAACAGCGACAGAGCATGGCGCCAGGTGGGCTCGTTGGCGGATTGCGCGTGTGCCACGCCGACGGCGGGAAGGCCCGCTACGGAACCAAGGGCGGGGAGCGTTACGGCAGCAGTGCCAGTGAGCAGGAGATCGCGTCGGGTAAGGGCCAAATCAACATTCCTGTCTTGAAGGAGGCTACTCCTTTAAGTTCCCAATATAGGCGAGGTTTCGACGGAATATGTTGCTTTTTCCTCATCTTGGAAGGCCGGCTGGCTGATCGCTGCGGCCAAACGCCCCGATAACAACGCCGCGAGGCCCGGATAAGCGAACGGCCGGGCTTTGAGCCCGGCCGCGTACGAAGAGCGAAGTCGACAGGCCTTACTTCGCCGCGGTGGGCAGCGGCTTCGGGCTGTCGGAGAGGCTGTTCAGGTAAGCGATCACGTCGGCGCGCTCGCTATCCTTCGGAATGCCGGCAAAGCCCATCGCGGTGCCCGGGACAGCCGCCTTGGGATTGGCGATGAATTTGTTGAGCGCATCGAAGTCCCACGTGCCGCCCTTGGCCTTCATCGCTGCCGAGAAGTTGAAGCCGCCGCGACCTTCGCCAACATGGTCGCCGACAACGCCGTAGAGGTTCGGACCGACACGGTTGGGGCCGCCCTTCTCGAAGGTGTGGCAAGCGCCGCACTTCTTGGCGGCGGAAGCGCCCTTCTCGACCGAGGCGGTCTGCAGCAGCTTTTCGATCGGCTCGGCGGCCGTGGGGGCAGCTCCGCCTTCCTTGCCGTGGCCGGCGTCTTCCTTCACTGCGATCTCGAACCCCGGCTTTTCCGGCATCTTGGGCGAGAACAACGCCTGGGCGGTGAAGCTCGTCACCAGCAGAAGGAGACAGGTGCCGAGCACGGCACCGAGAATCTTGTTCAGTTCGAAAGAGTCCATTTCCGGCCAGGCCCCACACCGCAAGAAGGATCGAGCGGCCCAATGCGGCCGCCAGGACGAGCCTCGGAGAATCAACGTTCCTTACTGTTTCCCCGAGTTTTGCCATTGAGATATCGGTTTGCCCGGGGTCTGGCAACCCGTATAAGCGAGCGGGCTTCAAGCCCGTCCCCACCCATTTCTCGGCGCGGAAAACGCCCCGTTTCCAGGCCCTTGAACCCAGGCCCTTGAATCATGATCGATCCCCGCATCCTGGTGCTTATTCCGGCCCGCATGGCCGCCACCCGCCTGCCCGGCAAGCCGCTCGCCGATATCGCGGGGCAGCCGATGATCGTGCACGTCATGCGCCGTGCCGAAGCCGCCGGGATAGGCCGGGTCGCGGTCGCAACCGACACGGCGGAGATCGCGTCCGTCGTGACCGCCCATGGCGGCGAGGCCGTGATGACCCGCCCGGAGCACCCGTCCGGCTCCGACCGCATCCACGAGGCCATGCTGAAGCTCGATCCGGACGGCAAAGCCGAGATCGTGGTCAATCTGCAGGGCGATTTCCCGACCATCACGATCGACAACATCCGCGAGGTGCTGCCGCCGCTGCAAGACCCCGTCGTGGACATCGCAACGCTGGCTTCGCAGATCCACACCGAGGAGGAGGACCTCGCGCCGAGCGTCGTGAAGGCGATCGGGACCTCGCTCGGCGGCAGACGTATGCGCGCACTTTATTTCACCCGCGCAACCGCCCCGACCGGCGACGGACCGCGCTACCACCATATCGGTCTCTATGCCTATCGCCGTGCCGCGCTGGAACGCTACGTCCGGCTCCCGCCCTCGCCGCTGGAATTGCAGGAGAAGCTCGAGCAGCTCCGGGCGCTCGAGGCCGGAATGCGCATCGACTTCACCATTGTCGATACCGTGCCCCGCGGGGTCGACACGCCGGCGGACCTGGAAACCGCCCGCAGCATCCTTTCCAAATCCTGAGCCGCTGTTACAAGGCCGAGCATGAGCAAGCTGAAAATCGCATTCCAGGGCGAGCCTGGCGCCAATTCCCACATCGCCATCGTCGAGGCCTATCCCGACGCCGAGCCGATGCCCTGCGCCACCTTCGAGGACGCCTTGTCGGCGATCTCGTCCGGCGAAGCCGATCTCGGTATGATCCCGATCGAGAATTCGGTCGCGGGCCGCGTCGCCGACATCCATCATTTGCTGCCGGCCTCCGGCCTCTTCATCATTGGCGAATGGTTTCTGCCGGTCCGGCATCAGCTGATGGCGGTGAAGGGCACCCGGCTCGAAGACATCAAGAGCGTCGAAAGCCATGTGCACGCGCTCGGCCAGTGCCGGCGCATCATCCGCAAGCTCGGCATCAAGCCAATCGTGCACGCCGATACCGCCGGCAGCGCCCGCGACATCTCCGAGCGCAACGACAAGACGGTGGCCGCGATCGCCTCGCGCCTGGCCGCAAAGATTTACGGCCTCGACATTTTGGCCGAGGACATCGAGGACGAGGCCCACAACACCACGCGCTTCGTGGTGCTGGCGCGCGAACCGAAATGGGCCGCACAGGGCTCCGGTCCGCTGGTCACGACTTTTGTGTTCCGGGTGCGCAATTTGCCGGCCGCGCTCTACAAGGCGCTCGGTGGCTTTGCCACCAACGGCGTCAACATGACCAAGCTCGAGAGCTACATGGTCGACGGCAATTTCTTCGCCACCCAGTTTTACGCCGACGTCGACGGCCACCCCGAGGACAAGGGCCTCGCTTTCGCGATCGAGGAGCTGAAATTCTTCTCGCGCGAATTCCGCATCGTCGGCGTGTATCCAGGCCACCCGTTCCGCGCGACGATGGAATAGTCCCGTGTCCCGGACGCGCGAAGCGCGAGCCGGGGCACGAGAGCTTTATCCGACCGCCTTAAGTCCGAACGCCTCCGCCAGCAGCGAATACGATTTCTTGCGCGCCTCGTGATCGTACACGGCGGTGATCACCATCAACTCGTCCGGCTTGCTCGCGTCGATCAACGGCTGCAGTGTCTTCTGCACGGTTGCAGTGCTGCCGACGAACAGGCGCGAGCGGTTGCGCCGGATCGAGATCCGCTCCGAGTCGCTATAGGGATAGGCCAGTGCCTCTTCGACGCTCGGCAACGGAAGATACTGGCCGCGGTCGCGGCGCAGGCGGTTGAGGTCGAAAGACGCGGCGAGCTTTTCGGCTTCGTCATCGGTGTCGGCCGTGATGACGGCGACCGCGAGGATCGCGCGCGGACTCGCACTCCAGGCCGAGGGCTGAAAACGATTGCGATAGTGCACCATCGCATCGATCGCATCGTGGGACGCAAAATGATGGGCGAATGCGAAGCCCATGCCGACCTGCGCGGCGAGCTCCGACGAATAATCGCTGGAGCCGAGCAGCCAGATCGGCGGCAACGGCGTATCGTCGGGCATCGCGACGACGTTGTGGTAGGGATGGCCCGAGGGGAATTCCCGGGTCTGCCACAGGATCAATTCGTGCAGCCGCTCGAGGAAATCATCGCCTTCGCGGCGGTCGAGCCGGCTGCGCAGCGCATAGGCCGTGGCACCGTCAGTGCCGGGGGCGCGGCCGAGGCCGAGATCGATGCGGCCGGGAAACAACGCCTCCAGCATCTTGAAGCGCTCGGCCACGACCAGCGGCGCGTGATTTGGCAGCATCACGCCACCGGAGCCGACGCGGACGTGCTTCGTCACCGCCGCGATTTGCCCGATCATCACGTCGGGCGCCGGACTAGCGACAGAGGCGAGATTGTGATGCTCGGCGAGCCAGTAGCGGACATAGCCGAGCCCATCGACATGGCGCGCCAGGTCGATGCTGTTGCGCAGCGCCGCGGCGGGCTTTGTGCCGCTTGTGACGACGGAGAGGTCGAGGACTGAGAGCGGGATCATGGCGCGCTAACGTAGTGGAGAGCGGCGCAGCGGCAATGGGCCGGGCGCGCAGGTCTGACGTGCAGGCCGCGGACTCGCGGGACTTCGCCGCAGTGTTGGGACAGCGACCGCGCTAATAGTATCATTTTCATATTGCCCACCGACAAATTCGCGCCGAACGAACCACCCTCCTCTATTATATATCTGATATATCAGATATTTTATCTAAAATCGAATTTCCCACCTCGACCTCTAACCTCAGACGTTTCTTAATTTATACCCGTAAAGTGGGCAATTTCCCATCACTGATGGGCTGTCGAGAGCGGCCGCTTTGGCCTATCTTGACCTCTCCCAATCTAGACCTGACCGCCGGCCGCCAACGACCCGGCGAGCCCTTGGAGTGAGTGGTGCCCATGACTGACGCGACGATGCCTGCCCACACCGACGGGTACCTGAAGCGGCCTGCGATCTCCTTCGAGTTCTTTCCGCCCAAGACGGAAGATATGGAGCGCAATCTCTGGGACACCATCAACCGCCTGGCCCCGCTCGACCCGAAATTCGTCTCAGTGACCTATGGCGCCGGCGGCTCGACCCGTGAGCGGACCCACGCGACCATCTCGCGCATCCTGAAAGAGACCGCGCTGCTGCCGGCCGCGCATCTGACCTGCGTCGGCGCCTCGCGCGGGGAGATCGACGAGATCGTCGACCGCTATCACGAGGTCGGCGTCCGCCACATCGTGGCTTTGCGCGGCGATCCCGCCGGCGGCATCGGCACGGCCTACTCCAGCCATCCCGACGGCTACCAGAGTTCCGCCGACCTCGTCGCCGGCATCAAGAAGCGGCACGGCGATATCGAGGTGTCGGTGTCGGCGTACCCCGAGAAGCATCCCGAGGCGCGCGACTTCGACGATGACATCGACACGCTGCAGGCCAAGGTCGATGCGGGCGCGACCCGCGCGATCACGCAGGTGTTCTTCGATAACGACCTCTACTTCCGCTATCTCGACCGCGTGCGGGCGCGCGGGATCAACATCCCGATCGTGCCGGGCATCATGCCCATGCACAATTTCAAGCAGGCTCGCAATTTCGTCACCCGCGCCGGCACCTCCGTGCCGGATTGGTTCGCCGCGAAATTCGAGGGCCTCGACGACGACGCCGAGACCCGCAAGCTGGTGGCGGCCACCGTCGCCGCCGGCCAGGTGCAGAAGCTGGCCAAGCACGGCGTCGACACCTTCCATTTCTACACCATGAACCGCGCCGATCTCGTGTTCGCGATCAGCCACTTGCTCGGCATTCGCGCCAAGAGCGCACAGAAGGCGGCGTAAGAGAAATGACCGTATCTCCCTCTCCGAAGCGAACTGCCCTGCTCAATGCCGCTCGCGAGCGCATCCTCGTGCTCGACGGCGCCATGGGCACGATGATCCAGAACCTCCAGTACGACGAGGCCGCCTTCCGCGGCGAGCGCTTCAAGGATTTCCATCGCGACCTGCGCGGCAACAACGATCTCTTGATCCTGACCCAGCCGCAGGCGATCGAGGACATCCACGCGGCTTACTTGCGCGCCGGCGCCGACATCGTCGCGACCAACACGTTCTCCACGACCTCGATCGCGCAGGCCGATTACGATCTCGCCGACATCATCTACGAGATGGCGCGCGAAGGCGCCCGCCTCGCCGGCAATGCCGCACGCCGCGTCGAGGCCGAGGACGGCAAGCCGCGCTTCGTCGCGGGCGCCATCGGACCGACCAACCGCACCGCCTCGATCTCGCCCGACGTGTCCAATCCCGGCTACCGCGCCGTCACGTTCGACGATTTGCGCAAATCCTATGGCGAGCAGATCAACGGCATGCTCGACGGCGGCGTCGATCTGCTGCTGGTCGAGACCATCTTCGACACGCTGAACGCCAAGGCGGCGCTCTACGCGATCGCCGAGATCACCGAAGAACGCGGCATCGACATGCCCGTGATGGTGTCGGGCACCATCACCGACAAGTCCGGCCGCCTGCTGTCCGGCCAGTTGCCGGAAGCGTTCTGGCATTCGGTGCAGCACGCCAAGCCCGTCACCATCGGCTTCAACTGCGCGCTCGGCGCGGAAGATCTGCGCGCGCATATCGCCGATATCGGCCGCGTCGCCGACACGCTCGTTTGTGCCTATCCCAATGCCGGCCTGCCCAACGAGTTCGGCCAGTATGACGAGACCCCGGAATACATGGCTCGCCTGGTCGGCGAGTTCGCGCGTGATGGTTTGGTCAATATCGTCGGCGGCTGCTGCGGCACCACGCCGGACCATATCGCGGCGATTGCGGCTGCGGTCGCGCCGCACAAGCCGCGCATCGTGCCGGAGATCGAACCTCGCTTGCGGCTCTCCGGCCTCGAGCCGTTCATCCTGACCGACGCGATTCCTTTCGTGAATGTCGGCGAGCGCACCAACGTCACCGGCTCCGCCCGCTTCCGCAAGCTGGTCACTGCCGGCGACTACACCGCCGCGCTGCAAGTCGCGCGCGACCAGGTCGAGAACGGCGCGCAGATCATCGACGTCAACATGGACGAGGGTCTTCTGGACTCGGAAGCCGCGATGGTGACCTTCCTCAACCTCGTCGCCGCCGAGCCCGACATCGCCCGAGTCCCGGTGATGGTCGATTCCTCGAAATTCTCGGTGATCGAGGCCGGCCTGAAATGCGTGCAGGGCAAGCCGGTCGTCAACTCGATCTCGATGAAGGAGGGCGAGGAGAAGTTCGTTCACGAGGCCAAGATCGCCCGCCGCCACGGCGCGGCCGTCGTGGTGATGGCGTTCGACGAGGTCGGCCAGGCCGACACGTTCGCCCGCAAGACCGAGATCTGCAAGCGCGCCTACGACATCCTGGTGAACCGCGTCGGCTTCCCGCCGGAAGACATCATCTTCGATCCGAATATTTTCGCGATCGCAACCGGCATCGAGGAGCACAACAATTACGGCGTCGACTTCATCGAGGCGACGCGCTGGATCCGCAAGAATCTGCCGGGCGCGCACATTTCTGGCGGTGTGTCCAACCTGTCATTCTCGTTCCGCGGCAACGAGCCGGTGCGCGAGGCCATGCACTCGGTGTTCCTGTATCATGCCATCAAGGCCGGCATGGACATGGGCATCGTCAATGCCGGGCAGATGATCGTCTATGACGACATCGATCCCGAATTGCGCCAGGTGTGCGAGGACGTCATCCTCAACCGCGACCCCGGTGCGTCCGAGCGTCTGCTGGTGCTCGCGGAAAGATTCCGCGGCAACAAGACCCAGACTAAGGAAGCCGATCTCAGCTGGCGCGAATGGCCGGTGGCGAAGCGGCTGTCGCATTCGCTGGTGCACGGCATCACCGAATTCATCGAGCAGGATACCGAAGAGGCCCGCAAGGCCTCGACGCGCCCGCTCGACGTGATCGAGGGACCGCTGATGGCCGGCATGAACGTAGTCGGCGATCTCTTCGGCGACGGCAAGATGTTCCTGCCGCAGGTGGTGAAGTCGGCCCGCGTGATGAAGCAGGCTGTCGCCTGGCTAATGCCCTTCATGGAAGAGGAGAAGGCGCGCAATCTCGCCAACGGCATCGGCACGGAAGGCTCCTCGTCCGCCGGCAAGATCGTGCTCGCGACCGTCAAGGGCGACGTCCACGACATCGGCAAGAACATCGTCGGCATCGTGCTCCAGTGCAACAATTACGAGGTGATCGACCTCGGCGTGATGGTGCCCGCGGCCAAGATCGTCGAGACCGTGAAGGCGGAGAAGGCCGACATCGTCGGGCTGTCCGGCCTGATCACGCCCTCGCTCGACGAGATGGCGTTCTTCGCCGGCGAATTGCAGCGCGAAGGCCTCAAGCTGCCGCTGCTGATCGGCGGCGCCACCACGAGCCGTGTGCATACGGCGGTGAAGATCGACCCGAGCTATCGCGCCGGCCCCGTGGTGCATGTCAACGACGCCAGTCGCGCGGTCGGTGTTGCGTCCGCGCTGCTGTCGCCCGAGCGGCGCGAGGCCTATGCTGCCGAAGTCCGCGCCGAATACGCAAAGATCTCGGATGCGCATATGCGCGCCCAGGCCGACAAGAAGCGGCTGAAGCTGGCGACCGCCCGCGCCAACCGCGTGCCGGTCGACTTTGCCGCCAACAAGCCGGTGAAGCCGACCTTCCTCGGCACCAGGAGCTTTGACGACTACGATCTCGCCGAGCTGGTGCCCTATATCGACTGGACGCCGTTCTTCCAGACCTGGGAGCTCGCCGGGCGCTTCCCCGCCATCCTTAGCGATGCCAAGGTCGGCGAGGTCGCGCGCTCGCTCTACGAAGACGCGCGGAAAATGCTCGACCTGATCGTCAAGGAAAAATGGTTCCGAGCGCGCGCCACCGTCGGCTTTTGGCCGGCCAATGCAGAGGGCGACGACATCGTGCTTTATGCCGACGAGAGCCGGACCAGGACGATCGCGACGCTGCACACGCTGCGCCAGCAGCTCGAGAAGCGCGCGGGCCGTTTCAACGCCGCGCTGTCCGACTTCGTCGCACCCGCCACCACCGGCGTGCCCGATTATGTCGGGGGCTTCGTCGTCACCGCCGGCATCGGCGAGGATGTGGTCGCCGACCGGTTCAAGATGGCCAATGACGACTACTCCTCGATCCTGTGCAAGGCGCTGGCCGACCGCCTCGCCGAAGCCTTTGCCGAGCGCATGCATGCCCGCGTCCGCCGCGAGTTCTGGGCCTATGCGCCCGACGAGGCGCTCTCGACCGACGAGTTGATCCTCGAAAAGTACCAGGGCATCCGTCCCGCCCCCGGCTATCCCGCGCAGCCCGATCACACCGAGAAGGCGACGCTGTTCGAGCTGCTCGACGCCGAGAACACCGCCGGCGTGAAGCTGACCGAGAGCTTTGCGATGTGGCCGGGCTCTTCCGTGTCGGGGCTCTATCTCGCCAGTCCCGAGAGCTATTATTTCGGCGTCGGCAAGATCGAGCGCGATCAGGTCGAGGATTATGCTGCGCGCAAGGGCATGAGCGTCGCCGAGACCGAGCGTTGGCTCGCGCCGATCCTGAACTACATCCCGGCGCGAGAGGGCGCGAGCGACAAGGCGGCGTTCGCGGCAACGCCGGCGAACGACGAAACGTCGAAGGAGCTTGCCTCGCATCCGCCGGGCTGCACCTGCGCGGTGCATTTAGTCTGGCAGAAGAAGCGCGCGGGCGCGGGTTAGGCGCCCTCCAAACAAAAAGCGAGAAATCAACCCCATGCACAGTAGACATGGGGTTGAAAAAGCTCGATAAATTTCGGTATTGCCGAAATGACTTGCGGCGTCGGGCAAAACACCTGTATGAATGCATGATCGCCCACCGCGCCCGTTTGACACTCGCTGCCTCGTCCGTCGCGATCATGCGCGCGTACCACACGTTCGGTGTCGTCCGTTCGGTGTCGTCTTGGCGAAGGCCAGGACCCATACCGCGTGATCCATCGGTGACCATCGCTGGTAATACCGAACGACCAATCTTCGCCAAATGACCCATTTGGGTCATGGGTCCTGGCTTTCGCCAGGACGACATTGGTGAAGCAAATGCTCGGCCTGTACCGGAACGACGCAGCACATCGAACAGCTGCGAATGCGCCCTCGCAAGAATCGGCCGCTTGTGAACTCGTTCACTTGTCCGCTCAACCTTGGTTCGCTACTCTCTCGGCCTACTACCTTCAACCGACGATTTGCTTGGGATCGAACAAATGAAGCAGTTCATTGCACCGTTCCTCGCCGCGATCGCTCTCGTCGTGCTGCCCACGATTGCCGCGGCGGACTGTCCGAAAGGCTATGTGCCATGCGGCGAGAAAAATCAGTTGTGCTGCCCGGGAAAATAGCAAGCCGCAAATGGCTTTGGCTTGGTAGCGGAGTCTTCATCGCGATCGGCCTCGTGATGGTCGCGGTCTACGCCGGATTCCCGCGGAAGAAGCAGACGATCACGGCCATCCTCTCCGAGACCGGATATTTCGAGGTGGTGCCGCCAAGCACGTTCGGCGGCCCCGGCACGATCAACACCATCGAGTATCTGAGCAACGGCCGGCTGGAGCTGCATCCGACTTGTGATGTCGATCCAACGCTGCTGACCGGCAAGATCCAGAAATCGCGGACCGTCGACCGGGACCTGAAGCAGTCGCTCGAGAAGAGGCTCGACGTGTCGGCCCAGGTCAAGGACAAGCTGTCGGCCCTCGCCGGAATGCAGCAGGTCGAGGCCGTCAACCTCAAGCTCGAGAATGCCAGCATTCTGCTGATATCCGACGAGTCGCTGATCTCGGCCCGCAACGCCTTGCTGAAGGCCGAGTGTGAGGACGCGGTCACTCAGAACGTTTCGAGCGGCGGCGTCGTGTGCCAGACGCGGTCCGTGCTGGAGGCCGACGTCGTCTACGAAATCAAATATCACAACGCGATTTCGATGGAGGAGAGGGCCAAACTGACCTCCGAGATCGCGACGAAGCTCGATCTGGACGTCCATGAGGGGACGAACGACAAGGTCTCCGGCTCTCAATTGTTCTTTGGCATCAGACTGTCGCCCAATCCGATCGTGATGCACTCTGCCTCGGGCGAGATCAAGCCCTGCACGAGGAGATAGGATCGGCGCCGCACCCCTGCCATGAACGCAACCCGCGTTCGCTGCGACCAATGGCGGTCGCCGCCGAAGCGCAGGGGAATCGGATGCTGAACGCCCAACAATTGATGTGGACACAGATTGCCGCCGGCATCGCCGTGCTGCTGTTTGGATTGACGCTGTTCAACCTGGTCCGCATGCGCGGCCGGATGGTGGCCGCGCGGAGCTGGGACAAGGTGGAGGGCATCATCACGGTCTCCCGAGTCGACCAGCCGGCGGCGCATTCCTCGGACGATCGGAACGACGCCAAGCCCATCATCCGCTATCGCTATCAGGCCGGCGGCCAGGAGCTGGAAAGCGACAAGATCTTTGTCGGCGGCCCCGTCATCACGACGAGGGTCTTGGCCGCAAAACTGACCGGACGCTATCCGGTCGGCGCCCATGTCGAGGTCCATGTCGATCCGAAGCAACCGACCGAGGCGCTGCTGGAGCCCGCCGCCGCGCAGAACGTCGCGGCGCTGGTGGCGTTCACGTTGGTGTTCGGAATTATCGCCGCCACCCTGACCGCGCATTCGTTCGCAGGCCACGTGCTCTACGCCGACAAGGGCGTCCCGCTATTCGCGTTCGCGGTGCCGATCATCGTGCTCGTGGGCGGGGTGTTCTTCGCCGCCGATTATGTCCGGACGCGCCGGCTGGCGAGCGCCAGCCTGCGCTGGCCGACCGCGTCGGGCAGGGTCATCCATTGCGACGTGATCGAGGAAATCATCGAAGAGAAGACCGAGCACGACAATCGACCGACGACATCAAAGCTCGTCCACCGCTATCAGGTCGACCTGCGCTACGCCTACAGGGTCGGCAAGCGCGACTTCATCGGCACCGAAGTCGATTGGAACGGCACCATGATCTCCGGCCTGCGCGAGGTCGCCGAAGAGGGCGCGGCGAAATATCGGCCCGGGAAGAGCGTCCAGGTCTATTACGATCCGGACCAGCCGGGACAGGCCGTGCTGGAGCCGGCACGCCGGGAGGGCGCGCTGGGGCCGCTGATCGGTGCCGCGGTCTGCGCGGTCGTCGGCGGCCTTTTCCTGATGATCCTGATCAAGGTCGGGTTCGCGTAGCGGCGCTTCTCCGTTCGCCTCTCCCCTCTGGCTGAAGGACAAACGGATATGACGTCTCGGCGGCGCTTGAGCGAGCGCCTCGTCCTTCGAGACGGCCGCTTCGCGGCCTCCTCAGGATGAGGCTCAGCTGCATCCATCCGCGTGAAGTGCTGCCGCATACGCATCCCTCATCCTGAGGGCCCGCCGCAGGCGGGCGTCTCGAAGGATGGCCGCAGCCGAGCTTCCAGCCATATGCTTCTTCATATGCGATGGCCCTACCGCCCGCGGGAGAGATTGAAAGAGCCTCACCCCTTCGGCGGTGCCAGCGGTTGCACGATCTCCCGGAACGGCGCCAGCGCCTCGCAAGCGTCGGCATGCGCCGATAGCGACGGATAGCGCGATGGCTCGAACAGAAGCGGGTGCGCCTCACGGGTGAAGCGGACGACGCAGGCGACCACAACGTCGGCGTGGCCGATACGATCGCCCAGCCAGTATGGCGTGGTCACCCTGGCGCGCTCGGCCTCCAGCGCTTTCAGCACGTCCGCGATCTGCGCCTGGCAACGCTCGACCCACAGCGCAAGCTGCTCCTTCCGCAACACGCGCTCGTAGAGCAGGCTGACCGCCTTGTCGCCGAGGCCGGACGCGAGCGCGCAGATGCGCAAATGACGCCGGCGCTCGGCGCCGGAGCGCGGCAGCATCGCCTTCTCCGGCCCTACCAATTCGTCGAGATAATCGAGGATGACCGTGCTCTCGATCAGCGCCTCGCCATCATCGAGCACCAGCGTCGGCACGCGTCGCAGCGGATTGTAGGGCGCGATCTTGTCGGCATCGCCGAAGGTCGACCACGGCTTGTGCTCGAAGGCGAGGCCGTAAAGCCGCAGCGCGATCGCGACGCGGCGGACGAAGGGGGAATCGTATTGGCCGATCAGGAACATGGTTTGGCAGCCTTTGTCATTGCCGCACTTGACCCGGCAATCCATCTCTTCTCAGATTAGGAAGCGATGGATGCCCGGATCAAGTCCGGGCATGGCAGAGCTGGGCGCAGGAGCATGCATGACGCAACGACTTGCAACGGTCGCACTCGGGCTCTCCCTGCTGGCCGCGAGCCTCGCCCACGCGCAGGACCGTCCGATCGGCTTTCAGACGCCGTCGAAAAACATCGCCTGCCAGTTCTTCACTGACAATGGTCAAGGCGTGCTCCGCTGCGACATCATGAACCTGGAGACGCGGCCGCGCCGTCCCGCCGATTGCGAGCTCGAATGGGGCAACGCCTTCGAGATGAGTGCGAAAGGCAGCGCAGGCCGCATCTGCGCCGGCGATACCATCATGGACCCGTCATTGCCGGTGCTGTCCTATGGCGAGGTCTGGCAGCGCGCGGGGTTTACGTGCCGGTCGGAGCCGACGGGGCTGACGTGCTTCAATGCGATGCAGCGAGGGTTTTCGTTGGCACGGGCAGAGCAGAAGGTGTTTTGAGCGTGTAGCCCGCATGGAGCGGAGCGGAATGCGGGGACGCTGTCCCGGATTTCGCTCCGCTCCATCCGGGCTACGCTTCCGAGGCTTGATTGCTTGCGTCGCGTCAACTTGGGAGCGCGTAGCCCGAATGAAACGCGACGACAGCGCCACACTCCGTCGTTGCGAGCGCGGCGAAGCAATCCAGCCACCGATTTAGGGGAGGCTCAGTATCTTTCCACGGAAACAGTCTGGATTGCTTCGTCGCAAGGGCTCCTCGCAATGACGGCGGGGAGGCAGCTGCGCACTATTCGATGATCGGCACATGCTTGGCCGCGGTCCGTGGCGCGGTGCCATCGAGGCGCGGGTCGTCGGCGATCTCGATCTGGCGGCGGAACGGGCGGAAGCCCGAGCGCTGGTAGAACGCGACGGCCGACGGATGATCGAAGGTGCAGGTGTGCACCCAGACGCGGGACAGGTCGCGTGACCATGCGAGCTCAAGCGCGCGGTTCATCATAAAACGGGCGGCACCGCTCCCGATCAGTTTCGCGGTGACACCGAAATACACGAGCTCGCACTGGCCGGCCTCGCGAAAGTCCAGCTCCAGCAGGCCTTCATCGTGGCCGTCCACGACAAGCCCATAGACCTCGACGCCCGGTGCGTGGATGATTGCGGCGAGCTCGGCGTCGTTCATGCGCGCCCGCGAAAACCACAACCACTCCTCGCCAACGCGACGATGGAGGTCGCGATACCAATGAAGCGCGGGGGTATCGACCTTGCGCAGGGTCCAAAGACCTGATGGAGCGCCCGGCGGATCGGCGCGGCGCGCAGGGCGCGCGGTCATCTCGAGATGGGTGACGACGGCAACGATCTTGCCGGCGGGGATGTCGGAATAGCCGTCGGGGAGGATCATGGGATGCGTCCCGTTGAAGCTGAGCGCCGGCCACACATTCCGGGTCGTCCTGGCGAAAGCCAGGACCCATTACCACAGCTGGTCGCCGTTGCGGCAGGCTGGGGCCGACAGCGGTCCAAGGCAACTTAGCACGGTGGTTATGGGTCCTGGCTTTCGCCAGGACGACGGCGGAGTTTGTGGATACGCCTCGTTCATCGCGGCGTCAGGGTAATCGCTTCCAGAGAACCCCGGATTTCACTGCGCTCCATCCGGGCTACGAGATCGGCCTAACCCTCGCCCTCGTCGCTCGCGAGCACGCCCTTCACCGCCCTCGCCCAGCCCGCCAGCTTCCGCTCGCGCGTCGCCTGGCTCATGTTCGGCTTGAAGCGATGCTCGAGGCGCCAGTTGTCGGCGAACTTGGTCGGTTCGGGATAGACGCCGGCCTCGAGACCCGCGAGATAGGCGGCGCCCAGTGCCGTCGTCTCCTGGATCAGGGGGCGATCGACCGGCGCGTCGAGCAGGTCGGCGAGGCGCTGCATGGTCCAGTCGGATGCGGTCATGCCCCCATCGACGCGGAGGACCACGCTCGCCACCTCCGAGCTCGGCCAGTCGGCCCGCATCGCGGCCCAGAGGTCGAAGGTCTGGTAGCAGACGCTTTCCAGAGCGGCGTGGGCAAGCTCGGCGGGGCCGGTGTTGCGGGTGAGGCCGAACAGCGCGCCGCGCACGCGCGGATTCCAGTACGGCGCGCCCATGCCGACGAAGGCCGGGACGAGATAGACGCTCTGCATCGAATCCGATTGATCGGCGAGAGGTCCGGTCTCGGCGGCGTGCTTGATGATGCCGAGGCCGTCGCGCAGCCACTGCACCGCGCTACCTGCGACGAAGATCGAGCCTTCGAGCGCGTAGGTGCGTTTGCCACCGAGCTGGTAGGCGATGGTGGTGAGCAGCTTGTTCTTCGAGGCCACGGGCGTGGTGCCGGTGTTGAGCAGGGCGAAGCAGCCGGTGCCGTAGGTGGATTTCATCATGCCCGGACGGAAGCAGGCCTGGCCGATGGTCGCGGCCTGCTGGTCGCCGGCGATGCCGGAGATCGCAATCGCGCCGCCGAACAGATCCGGCGTGCTCTCGCCGAAGCGGGCTGAGGAATCCTTTACCTCGGGCAGCATCGAGCGCGGCACGCCGATGATCTCCAAGAGCTCGTCGTCCCACTGCCCGGTGTGGATGTTAAACAGCAGCGTGCGCGAGGCGTTGGTGGCGTCGGTGGCATGCACCTTGCCGCCGGTGAGGCGCCACAGCAGATAGCAATCGACGGTGCCGAACATCAATTCGCCGCGCGCGGCACGCGCCCGCGCGCCGGGGACGTGGTCGAGAATCCAGGCGACCTTGGTGCCGGAGAAATAGGGATCGATGATCAGGCCGGTCTTCTGCGAGATCACGGGCTCTCGGCCGTCGGCTTTCAGTCTCGCGCAGATGTCGGCGGTGCGGCGGTCCTGCCAGACGATGGCGCGATGCACGGCCTGCCCGGTGGCGCGATCCCACACCACGGTCGTCTCGCGCTGGTTGGTGATGCCGATCGCGGCGATGTCCTTTGCACTGATGCCGGCCTGCGCGATCGCCTCGCGGCAGACCGTCATGGTCGAGGTCCAGATGTCCTCCGGCTCGTGCTCGACCCAGCCCGAGGCGGGGAAATGCTGCGGAAACTCGGCCTGCGCCTTTGCCGCAATGGAAATGTCGCCGCGAAACACGATCGCGCGCGAGGAGGTGGTGCCCTGGTCGATGGCGAGGACGAAAGACATGGCGGCTTGCCCTTGGCGTGTTCCCGTGAGGAGGGGTTGTTGTGTTGGGGCAGAGAAAACGGGATTGCCGGCAGCAGGTCAAGGCGCGGGCGTTGATCCTCCCCTGGGGGGTGCGGCGGCATCGGCAGTGCGCTCCCTCCCCCGCTTGCGGGGGAGGGCTGGGGTGAGGGCTGTCTCCGCAATAGGATTGTCGAGAATTGCGGAGGGAATCCCCAAGGGGTGAGAGCCCTCACCCGCCGCGCGCGGACGATGCTTCGCATCGCCCGGGGCGCGTCGGCCTCTCCCGCAAGCGGGAGAGGCGGAGCAAGCGGCGCGGTCCTTTTGAATTTCATATGCCACTGCCCTGGAGCGGGGGAGGACACCGGACTAGGACAGAGAATGCGAAAATGCTACATGCCGGGCGGGCAGATGGGGCGGCATGACCTTCACTTCTTTTCAGTTCGGCGTCTTCGTCGCGATCGTGTTCGGCGTCTATTACCTGCCTTCACTGCGCAGCTTCCAGGTCCCGCTGCTCGTCCTTGCAAGCGTGTTCTTCTATGGCTTCGGGCAGCCCGAGCTGCTGCCGCTGCTGCTCGTCGCGGTGCTCGGCACCCATCTCTGCCTCGCGCTTGCGTTTGATAACCGAACTTTCTGGATGCCGGCCGGCATCGTCTTCAATCTCGGCCTGCTGGCGTTCTTCAAATACAAGTTCCTGTTCGTTGACGCCGCCGCGGCCCATCTGACCGGCTCCGCGCCGATCGACTTCCTGCTGCGGCTGCCGCTGCCGATCGGCATCTCGTTCTTCGTGTTCCACAACATCAGCCTGCTGGTCGACCTGACGCGCGAGAAGCGCACCGTGCGCTTGCGCGAGGTGTTCCTCTACATCATCTTCTTTCCGCAGCTGGTGTCCGGGCCGATCACGCGTGCGGCCCAGTTCATGCCGCAGATCGTTCCCAAGCAGCTCGGCGACGTTGCCTTCGTCGAGGCCGCGAAGTGGATTCTGGTCGGCTATTTCTTCAAGCTGTATGTGGCGAACAATCTCAACGAGATGACGTCCTATATGGACTTCCCGCTCTACGAGACGCTGCGCACGCAGGATCGCTGGCTGCTGGTGTTCCTCTACAGCTACCAGATCTACGCCGACTTCTTCGGCTATTCGGCGATCGCGCTCGGCCTCGGCCTATTGTTCGGCTATCGCCTGCCCGTGAACTTCAACCTGCCCTACATCTCGATTTCATTCTCGGAGTTCTGGACGCGTTGGCACATCTCGTTGTCGAGCTGGCTCAGGACCTATTTGTACATTCCGCTCGGCGGCAACCGTCATGGACCGGCACGAACCTGTCTCAACCTGATGATCGTGATGACGCTTGGCGGTCTCTGGCATGGTGCAAGCCTGAGCTACGCGCTGTGGGGGATGGCGCACGGGTTTCTGCTCGTGATCGAACGACCGTTCCTGAAGCTGCTGGGCGATCGAAGCCCCGCGGTGCGGGTGATCCGGATGGGCGTCGTGTTCTTCTGCGTCACGATGCTCTGGATCTTCTTCAAGCTGCCGAACTTCGACCACGCGCTCAGCTATCTCAAGGGAATGTTCATGGCGACGGACGCGCCCAATCCGCCAAAACTGTTCACCAATCTGGCTTTGCTTTACGCCTTGCCTGTTATCATCCAGCATGCGGGCATCGGCGCGCTCATCGAAGGCCGGTTGCGGCGATGGGAGCCGTATCTCTACGGCGCGCTCGCGGCGCTCGCCTGTCTCGAGGCGGGGCCCGACAGCACTTTCATCTACTTCCAGTTCTGACATGCAGCAGGATTTTTCGCTTTCATGGCTGATCAAGTGCGCGGTGGCGGCAGCCGCGCTGCTGCTGGCCTGCGCCTTCACCACGGCGCGCATCGGCTCGGCCCTGCAGCAGCCGGCGGTCACGACCCGCGGCGGCAGCCTCGTCAGTCTCAACCGCTATGTGCGGGATCCCACGCCTGATATCGTGCTGGTCGGCAGCTCGGTCGCCTGGCGCCTCAAGGAGGAGTATTTCTCGCCGCCGCGCGTCCGCAATCTTTCGCTGGCGGGCGGCTCACCGGTGACGGGTCTCGAGATCGTCGCGAACCGACCGACCCCGCCGAAGATCGTGCTGATCGAGACGAATGTCCTGACGCGCGAGCCGGATAGCGCGCTGATCGAGAAATTTTCCGGCGGCGCGCGTACCGAAGCGCTGCTGCTGCGCCCGGTGCGAACAGCGGTCGCGGGCTATGAAAGCTGGAAACACGGTGAACCCGATCCCGCCCGGGCGCGCGCCGAGCGGGATCGCCTGCTCAGCCAGCCGCCGGGCACGTTCGACAACAAGGTCTATCTCGACCGCGCGCTGGAGCAGATGAACGAAGCTGACCCGACCGTGCCGGTACGCGCGAATGTGGTCCGCGTCAGACAGCTCATCGAGGAACTGCAGCGGCGCGGCACCCGCGTGTTTCTGATTCACGTTCCGTTTGCGCCGGAGATCGAAGGCTCGCGCATGGTCCGGATCACCAACGAGATCGTCGACGAAGCCTTCCCGGATCGCGCGCTTTGGCTGCCGATCGATCCGCCGCGACGCGAGCTGCGTTGGGACGACGGCGTGCATCTCGACGAACGTTCGGCCCTGATCGTCGTACGCGCCATCGAGAGCGCCATCGAACGCACCTTGGCCGAGCGCCGCCCGTAGCGGAGGAGCGGCGGCTACGGCGCCGCCGTGGTCACGCCGCCGTCGATGACGATGGTCTGTCCGGTCATGAAGCTCGAAGCATCCGAGGCGAGGTAGGCCACCGCGCCTGCGATTTCGTCGGGTTCGCCGATGCGGCGCAGCGGGGTGGTGGCGGTGCGGCGCTTTAGATTTGCTTCGTCTTCCCACAGCGCGCGGGCAAAGTCGGTCTTGACGAGGCCGGGCGCGATGCAGTTGACGCGGACGCCTTTCGGGCCCCATTCGCCGGCGAGCGAACGACACAGCGCGAAGTCAGCGGCTTTCGAGATGCCGTAGGCGCCGATCACGGTCGAACCGCGCAGGCCCCCGATCGAGGAGATGATGACGACGGAGCCGTTGCCGCGCTCGGCCATCTGCGGGATCGCCAGCGCGGAGAGCCAGATGTTGCTCTTGACGTTCGAGCCCATGATCTTGTCGAAGGCTTCGTCGGTGATGTCGAGCAGCGGGCCGTAATACGGGTTGACGGCGGCGTTGCAGACGAGGATGTCGATCTTGCCGTAGTGCTTGATCGTGCCCGCGATCAGCGCCTCGACCTCTTGCTTGCGCGCGATGTTGCAGGGAATGACGGTTGCCTCGCCGCCGGCCGCCTTGATGCCGTCGGCGACGTCCTGGCAGGCATCGGCCTTGCGCGAGGAGACCACGACTTTGGCGCCGAGCTTTGCGAGCAGTTCGGCGGAAGAGCGGCCAATGCCGCGGCTGGAGCCGGTGACCACGGCGACCTTGCCGGTGAGATCGAACGGGGTGTTTTTCATTGTTGTTGCTCCGTTGAGGCCGCGTACTCCGTCATTGCGAGGAGCGTAGCGACGAAGCAATCCAGACCGTCTCCGCGGAAAGACTCTGGATTGCTTCGCTTCGCTCGCAATGACGGTGGAGAGCCCTAGATCAACCCGCCACCATCCGCCACGCGGCGCTGATGGTAGTCGGTGTCGCCGAACGAGTTCTCGATCATGGTCAGGCGCTTGAAGTAATGGCCGATCTTCGCCTCCATGGTCATGCCGATGCCGCCGTGGAGCTGGATCGCCTGCTGCCCCACGAACTTCAGCGACTTGCCGATCTGCACCTTGGCCGCGGCAACGGCGTTGCTGCGCTCCTTGGCGTCCTCGAAATCAGCAGCCATGGTCGCGAACATCGACATCGATCGCGCCTGCTCGGTGGCGACGAACATGTCGGAGGCGCGGTGCTGCAGCGACTGAAACGAGCCGATCGCGACACCGAACTGCTTGCGCGTCTTGATGTACTCGACCGTGGTCTTGAGCGATTCGTCCATCAGGCCGACCGCTTCGGCGCAGAGCGCGATGCGGGCTTCGTCGACCACACGCTCGATCAGCGCGAGCGAATCGTCGGGATTGCCGAGCGCGGCGTCGGCACCGACCTCGACGCCGGTGAAGGTGATGTCGGCGGCGTGCAGGCCGTCCTGGGTCGGATACGACTTCTTGGCGACGCCCTTGGCGTTGGCCGGCACCAGGAACACGCCGATGCCGCTCTTGTCGTGGCGCTCGCCCCTGGTGCGCGCGGTCACGATGAGGGTGTCTGCGTTCTCGCCGTTGAGCACGACGAACTTCTCGCCGTCGATGACCCAACCATCACCCCTCTTCTTCGCCGTCGTGGTGACGTCGAAGAGATCGTAGCGCGAGTTCTTCTCAAGCTGGGCAAAGGCGAGCGTCTTGCTGCCGTCGACGATGCTGGGCACATGCGCGGCCTTCTGCCCATCGCTGCCCGCATGGCGCAGGAAGCCGCCGCCGATCACGACGGTTGCGAGATAAGGCTCGAGCACCAGCGCCTTGCCGAGCGCTTCCATCACGATCATGGTCTCGACGCCGCCGCCGCCGAAGCCGCCATCGGCCTCCGCGAAGGGCAGACCGAGCAGGCCCTGCTCGGCGAGCTTGCCCCAGACGGTCCGGCTCCAGCCGCCCTTCTCCTTCATGTACTTCTTGCGGCTCTCGAAATCGTAGGAATCGGTCAAGAGGCCGTCGATGCTTTCCTTGAGAAGCCGCTGCTCCTCGTTCAGATCAAAATCCATGTTTCTCTCCAAATCGGCCGGAATTGCCGTGCCGTCGCCTCACTCTCAGACGTCATCCCCGCCTTGTGCGCAATTGCGCACTGGAGCGGGGATCCAGTAAACGCAGCCGTCCGCTTGTACTCACGACCGCCGCGGCGTACTGGGTCCCCCGCCTTCGCGGGGGACGACACCGTCCTGTATTCAATCGATCACAGCCCCAGCACCGCCTTGGCGATGATGTTGCGCTGGATCTCGTTGGAGCCGCCGTAGATCGAGACCTTGCGGTTGTTGAAGTAGCTCGGCGCGATCTGGGCGGTCCAGTCCATGGCTTCGTTCGAGCCGTCGTCGCCGTGCACGTCGTAGGGCGCTGCGAACGGGCCGATCACTTCCATCAGCAGCTCGGTGGTGGTCTGCTGGATCTCGGAGCCCTTGATCTTCAGCACCGAGGAAGCCGGATTGGGCTTGCCCTTGCCGTGCTTGCCTTCGTCGGCGACGACGCGGAGCTGCGTCAGCTCGAGCGCCTTCAGCTCGATCTCGCAGGCCGCGAGCTTGTCGCGGAAGGCCGCGTCCTGGATGATCGGCTTGCCGCCGGATTCGACCTTGCCGGCGAGGTCGCGGATGCGGCGCAGCCGCTCCTTGGAGACGCCGACGCGGGCGATGCCGGTGCGCTCATTGCCGAGCAGGAATTTCGCGTAGTCCCAGCCCTTGTTCTCCTCGCCGATCAGGTTCTCGTAGGGCACTTCGACGTCGTCGAAGAAGACCTCGTTAACCTCGGCGCCGCCGTCGATGGTCTGGATCGGACGCACGGTGACGCCCTTCGACTTCATCGAGAACACGATGAAGGAGATGCCCATCTGCTTCTTGGCGGACGGGTCGGTGCGGCAGAGGCAGAAGATCATGTCGGCGTGCTGGGCGAGCGTGGTCCAGGTCTTCTGGCCGTTGATGATCCACTTGTCGCCCTTGCGCTCGGCCTTCGTCTTCAGCGAGGCGAGGTCGGAGCCGGAGCCGGGCTCGGAGAAACCCTGGCACCACCAATCGTCGACATTGGCGATGCGGGGCAGATACCGCTTCTTCTGCTCTTCATTGCCGAAGGTGTAGATCACGGGACCGACCATGCTGACGCCGAAGGCGAGCGGCTGCGGCGCCGGATAGGACTGCAGCTCCTCGTTGAAGATGTAGTGCTGCACGGAGGTCCAGCCGGTGCCGCCATATTGCTTGGGCCAGTGGCTGACGCCCCAACCCTTCTTGTTGAGGATGCGCCACCACGTCACCATCTCGTCCTTCGAGAGGTGGCGGCCCTCGACCAGCTTGCGCCGGGTATCCGGCGGCACGTTGTCGCGGAAGAATGACCGCACTTCCTCGCGAAACGCCTGCTCTTCTTTCGTGAATGCGAGATCCATCGGATCCTCCTGTTTCCTCGTCGTCCTGGCGAAAGCCAGGACCCATTACTACCGGCCTTCGTTATGCGAAGGCTGTCTGAGCACCACACTCCGGCTGCGGAGTATGGGTCCTGGCTTTCGCCAGGACGACGGCTACTGCAACACCTCAAAAAGCCCCGCCGCGCCCATGCCGCCGCCGACGCACATGGTGACGACCGCGTACTTCGCCTTGCGGCGGCGGCCTTCGATCAGAGCGTGGCCGGTGAGGCGCGCGCCCGACATGCCGTAGGGATGGCCGACCGCAATCGCGCCACCGTCGACGTTGATCTTGTCGGGGTCGATGCCGAGCTTGTCGCGGCAATACAGCACCTGCACCGCGAAGGCTTCGTTGAGCTCCCACAGGCCGATGTCGTCGACGGTGAGGCCATGACGCTTGAGCAGGCGCGGCACCGCGAACACCGGGCCGATGCCCATCTCGTCCGGCTCGCAGCCGGCGGAGACGAAGCCGCGGAAGATGCCGAGCGGGTTCAGCCCGCGCTTCGCCGCTTCCTTGTCGCTCATGATCACGCTCGCGCTGGCGCCGTCCGAAAGCTGGCTGGCATTGCCGGCGGTGACCGAAAATCCCTCGCCGCGCACGGCCTTGAGGCCGGCGAGACCTTCAGCGGTGGTCTCGGGGCGCGGGCCCTCGTCCTGCGAGAGCGTGACGTCCTTGAACGAGACTGCACCGGTCGCCTTGTCGGTCACCGCCATCCTGGTGGTGATCGGCGCGAGTTCGTCCCTGAACTTGCCGCCCTGCTGGGCCGCGGCCGTGCGGCGCTGGCTCTCCAGCGAATATTCGTCCTGCTTCTCGCGCGAGATGCCGTAGCGCTTGGCGACGATCTCCGCCGTGTCGATCATGGGCATGTAGACCTCGCCCTTGATCTCGAGCAGCGCCGGGTCCTGCGCGTGGAAGCCATTCATCTTGTCGTTCTGCACCAGCGAGATGGACTCGCCGCCACCGCCGACCGCGATTTCGACGCCGTCGAAGATCACCGAACGTGCGGCGAGCGCGATCGCCTGCAGGCCCGAGGCGCATTGCCGGTCGATGGTGGTGCCGGCGACGGTAACCGGCAGGCCGGCACGGAGCAGCGCCTTGCGCGCGATGTTGCCGCCGGTAGCGCCCTGCTGGAGCGCTGCGCCCATCACGACGTCCTCGACCTCCTTGGGGTCGACCTTGGCGCGCGCGACGGCCTCGCCGATGGCGTGGCCGAGCAGCGTTGCGCCCTCGGTGGCGTTGAGCGCGCCGCGATAGGCCTTCCCGATCGGGGTGCGGGCGGTGGAAACGATGACGGCGTCGGTCAAGAGCGATCTCCTGATGCAAGTCGGGTGACAAGTTGGGCGGATTGTGATGGTTTCTGCTGCTGGCGCAACTCATGGCGCGACAGCTTTCCGACCGGCGTGCGCGGCAGATCGTCGACGAATTCGACCTCCGCCGGCAATTCGTGCCTGCCGAGCTTGCCGGCGAGCTGCGCGCGCAGCTCGTCGAGCGAGAACGGCTTTGCGCCGGGCCTGAGCTTGATGAAGGCTTTTGCGGCCTCGCCGCGATACGAGTCGGGAATGCCGAGCACGATCACCTCGTGCACGCCTGGTAGGGTGTAGATCGCCTGCTCGATCATTTGCGGATAAACGTTGAAGCCGCCGGAGATGATCATGTCCTTCTTGCGGTCGACCAGGAAGAAATAGCCGTCGCTATCGACATAGCCGATGTCGCCGGTGACGAAGCGGCCGTCGACGAAGGCCTCCGCGGATCCCTCGGGCTTGTTCCAGTAGCCCATGGTGACGTTCGGGCCCTTGATGCGGATCTCGCCGACTTCGCCCGGCGGCAGCACTTTTGTGGGATCTTCCAGGGAAACGACGTCGAGTTCGATGCCGGGCAGCATCAGGCCGATCGAGCCCGGCTTGTCAGGGCCTGTGGGCGGATGGCCGGTGCCGGGCGAGCAGGTCTCGGTCATGCCCCAGCCGCTCTTGAGCTTCTTGCCGACCTTGCGCTCGAAGAAACTCGCAATCTCCACCGGCAGCGGCGCGCCGCCGGAGCCAATGGTGCTGAGCGAGGAGAAGTCGCGCTTGTCGAGATCCGGGAGCGCTGCAATCGCGATCCACATCGTCGGCACGCCTGGGAAATAGGTCGCGCGCTTGACCTCGATGTCGCGCATCACGGCTTCGACATCGAAGCGCTGATGCAGCGAGATCAGATAGCCGCGGCGGAGCGAGCACAGCAGCACGAGGCTCAGCGCATAGATGTGGAACAGCGGCAGCACGCCGATCACGCGCTCGACCACGTCGCCACGCGCGGCTCGGGACGGCTTGCCCCAGATGTCGAAGATCGACACCGCCGAGGTGAGATTGCCGTGCGTCAGCATGGCGCCCTTGGGCAGGCCGGTGGTGCCGCCGGTATATTGCAGCAGCGCGACATCGTCGGCGCTCACTTGCGGCCACTCTGCCGGCGCAGTGGCGCCCTCGACAAAGGCCCTGAAGGTGACGATGCGGGGATCATCGGGGATCGGTGCCTGCGGCGTGCCGACCCTGCCCCAACTGTCCTCCTCGCAGACGATCAGGCGGTCGATCAGGCCCTTGTCCAGGAATTTCAGCGCGGTCGGCAGCAGCGCCGCGAGGTTGGTGGTGACGAGCAGGCGCGAACCGGAATCGGAGATCTTGTGGGTCAGCGCGATCTCGCCGTCGAGCGGTGAGAGATGCGCGACACGGGCGCCGGCCTTCAGCGCGCCGAAGAAATTGACGGGGTGGTCCGGCGTATTGCCGAGGAACAGGGCGATGGAAGCATTCTTGCCGCAACCGGCGCGCAGGAACGCGGCAGCCGCACGCTCCGCCATCGCGGCGAGTTCGGTGTAGGTGATCGGACGATCCCGGAATTCCAGCGCGGTGCGCGGTCCGTACTCTGCGGCGGCTTTTGCCAGCAGGTCAGGCAACGGGCCCTGGACGATGGTCTCGTCCCAGCGCACGCCCTCGGGATAAAACTGTTCGCCGGGATGGGTCATCAACGATCAATGCTCTGCAAACGTAAGGCGGGTACGGACAGACGGGCTCCCTTCCCCCTTGTGGGGAAGGGTTGGGGAAGGGGGTGCCACGAACTCGGACCTCGCCCGGGGCTACCCCCCTCCCTGACCCTCCCCCACAAGGGGGGAGGGAACGGAGAGAGCGTTGCCCTGGCGAAGGTGTTCGCGGTCACCGAGCCCAATCCAATCACGCCGCCTTTGATGTCGCGGCCAATGACGCAAAGGTCTTGCCTTCGGCCGCGAGCTTCTTCAGCAGCGGCGCGGGCTCGAGGCTGGGGTCGTTGGTCTCCTTGGCATAGAAAGAGAGACGATCGGCGATGTGCTTGAGGCCGACGGTGTCGGCCCAGAACATCGGGCCGCCGCGGTAGATCGGCCAGCCGTAGCCATAGAGCCAGACCACGTCGATATCGGACGGGCGCGCGGCAATGCCTTCTTCCAGGATCTTTGCGCCCTCGTTGATCATCGGATACATCATGCGCTCGAGGATCTCGTCGTCGCTGACGACGCGCTTCTTGCGGCCCAAACGAAGCAGCGTCTCGTCGATCAGCTTCTCGACTTCCGGATCCGGCAGCGCCGAACGGGAGCCGGCTTCGTATTTGTAATAGCCCTTGCCGGTCTTCTGGCCGAAGCGCCCGGCTTCACAGAGCGCATCCGCGATCTCCGATTTGATGCCGCGGTCCTTGCGCGAGCGCCAGCCGATGTCGAGGCCGGCGAGGTCGCCCATGGCGAACGGCCCCATCGGCATGCCGAACTTCGTCACGACGGCGTCGACCTGCTGCGGAAGCGCGCCTTCGAACAGCAGTTTCTCCGACTGCTTGCCGCGCTGGGCCAGCATGCGGTTGCCGACAAAGCCGTCGCAGACACCGACCACGGCCGGCACCTTTGCGATTTTGCGTGCGATCGAGACAGCCGTGACGAGGGCATCGGGCGCGGTCTTGTCGGCGCGCACGATCTCGCACAGTTTCATGACGTTGGCGGGCGAGAAGAAGTGCATGCCGAGCACGTCCTGCGGCCGCTTGGTCGACTTCGCGATCTCGTCGATGTTCAGGTACGAGGTGTTGGAGGCGAGCACGGCGCCCGGCTTAACGTACTGGTCGAGCTTGCCGAACACTTCCTTCTTCACCGCCATGGTCTCGAACACGGCTTCGATGACGAGGTCGGCGTCGCCGACGTTCTCGATGCCCACGACGCCGTTGATCAGCGCCATGCGCTTGGCGGGCGCGTCCGCCGGGATGCCGCCGCGCGCCGCGGTCGCTTCCCAGTTCTTCTGCATGATGCCCATGCCGCGCTTGAGCTGCTCCTCGCCGGTCTCGATCAGAGTGACGGGAACGCCGGCATTGGCAAAGGACATCGCGATGCCGCCGCCCATCGTACCGGCGCCGAGGATGGCGACGCGGTTCACGGGCCGCGGCTTGGTCCCCTCAGGAACGCCGGCGATCTTGCTGGCCTCGCGCTCGGCGAAGAAGGCATAACGCTGCGCCTTGGACTGATCGCTGGCGACGAGCTTCAGGAAGCCCTCGCGCTCCTTCTTCAGCCCTTCATCGAATGGCAGGTCGATGGCGTAGCCGACGGCGTCGGCCGCCGCGAACGGCGCTTCCAGGCCGCGTGACTTCTTGGTCATGGCCGCGACCGCATTGGTGAAGATCGAGCGGTCGGCCTTGGCCGCCGCGATCTTGGAGTCGTCGTCACGCAGGCGGCGCAGCGGACGCTTTTCAGCCAGCAGCTTTCGTACGAAGGCTTCGCCTCCGGCGGCCGGGCCCTCGACGATCTCCTCGATCAGACCGTTCTTCAGCGCTTCCGCAGCGCCGATCGGATCACCGCCGACGATCATCTTGACCGCGAGCTCCGGTCCGACTGCGCGCGGCAGGCGCTGAGTGCCACCGGCGCCCGGCAGCAGGCCGAGCTTCACCTCGGGCAGGCCGAGCTTGGCTTCCTTCACCGCAACGCGGAAATGACAGGCGAGCGCGACCTCGAGGCCGCCGCCGAGCGCGGTGCCGTGGATCGCGGCAACGACCGGCTTCGGTGAATTCTCGATCTCGGAAAGCACGTCGTTGAGGGCGGGCGGCTTCGGCGGCTTGCCGAATTCGGTGATGTCGGCGCCTGCGATGAAGGTACGGCCGGCGCAGGTCAGCACGATGCCCTTGATTGCGGGATCGGCGACCGCGGCCTTGATGCATTCCAGAATTCCGCCGCGAACCGCGGCGCTCAGCGCGTTGACCGGAGGGCTGTCGACCGTGACGATCCCGACTTCGTCATGACGCTCAAGCTTGACCACTTCGCTCACGGTGTCCCTCCTTGGTGGGGTAACTTTTGTTCAATTTCGCACTGCGGAATTTAATTCCGCATCTTGACGGCAGGGTTATTTTGAAGCACGTGGCTTGTCAACGACTCCGCGCAAGAAGCAGATCAGGGATGAAGCGTACAGGAAAGAAGACAGCGACCGATCGGAATTTCGTCGTCGCGCTTTCCCGCGGGCTAGACGTATTGCGCGCATTCCAGCCCAGCGACGGACTTCTTGGCAATCAGGAAATCGCGGCCCGTACCAATTTGCCCAAACCGACCGTTTCGCGGCTGACCTATACGTTGACGAAGCTCGGCTATCTGACGCCGGTTCCCCGCTTCGAGAAATATCAGCTTGCGCCGGCCGCGATGGCGCTCGGCTACGCCGCGTTGTCCAATCTCGGCGTTCGGCATTTGTCCGAACCGTTCCGCGAGGAAATGATGCGCGCGACCGGCGGAGCCGTTGCCGTCGGCGGCCGCGACCGTCACAGCATGATCTATTTCGGGCAAAGCCGCGGCAGCGAGACGGTCGGCGTTCAACTTGACGTCGGCTCCCGCGTGCCGATTGCAACCAGCGCGATGGGCCGCGCCTATTTTTGGGCGCTCGAGGAAAACGATCGGGCGGAACTGTCTCGTGTCTTGCGCGAACATTACGGCAGCCGCTGGCCCAAGATGCGCGACGGTTTGGAACGCTCCGGCGAGACGGTCGCGAAATACGGATTTGCGATTTCGGTCGGCGACTGGCACGACGATATCGGCGCCGCCGGCGTCGCGCTCAGGCTCAACGACGGAACCGGTCCTTACGCATTCAATTGCGGCGCGCCGGCATTCCGCTTCACGGAAGAGCGTTTGATCAACGACATTGGACCGCGTCTGCTTGCGATGGTAAGGAACATCGAAGCGGCACTTGGGGGTCTGATGCCGCATTCCAAAAAAGACGTCAGCAAAAAGCTGAAATCAGGAGGGAAAGTTGCGCGTGTGGCCGAGGGGATCAGATAGCCTTTGTCGTCATCGGGAGCGGTTCACATCGCCCCTTCGCTCACTGAACACAGTGGGCGAGACGAGATGACGCAGGCACAACTCGCGCAGGGGACATCGCCCCTGCTCGCGGTTCGCGACGTCAGCGTCGTGTTCGGCGGCATCGTCGCGCTCAACGGCGTGTCCTTTGACATGCACAAGGGCCAGATCCTCGGCTTGATCGGCCCTAACGGCGCCGGCAAGACCACGCTCTTCAACTGCCTCTCGCGGCTGTACCAGCCGTCGTCCGGCGACATCCTGATGGAGGGCGCGAGCATCCTGACGCGCCCGCCGCACCGGATCGCGGAGATCGGCATCGGCCGCACTTTCCAGAACGTGGCGCTGTTTCCGAATTTGTCGGTGATGGACAATGTCCGCGTCGGCACCCATGCCCGCACCTCCAGCGACATCATCAGCGACTCGCTGCGGCTGGCCTGGGTTCGCCGCAGCGAGAGCGACGTCAACAAGAAGGTGCATGAGATCCTCGCCTATCTCGACCTCGAGGACGTCGCCCACACCGTCGTGTCGGGCCTGCCGTTCGGCACGCAGAAGCGCGTCGAGCTGGCGCGCGCGCTCGCTGCCGATCCGAAGATCCTGCTGCTCGACGAGCCCGCCGGCGGCCTCAACCACGAGGAAGTCTACGTGCTCGGCGACCTCATCCGCCGCATCCGCGACGAACGCCATATGACCGTGCTGCTGGTCGAGCATCACATGGGCCTCGTGATGTCGATCGCCGACCACGTCGTCGCGCTGAATTTCGGCAAGAAGCTCGCGGAAGGCACGCCGGCCCAGGTGCAGGCGGATCCCGACGTCATCAAGGCCTATCTCGGGAGCAAGGACCAATGACGACGCTCCTCAACGTCAAGGACCTGCGCGCCTATTACGGCCAGGTCCAGGCGCTCCACGGCCTGTCCTTCTCGCTCAGCGAGGGATCGCTGACCACGCTGCTGGGGGCCAACGGCGCCGGCAAGACCACCACGCTGCGCGCGATCTGCAACATGGTGCGCTCGACCGGCGGCATCGAGTTCGACGGCAAGCCGCTGAACAACCGCTCCACCGAAAGCATCGTGCGGTTCGGCATCGCCCATGTGCCGCAGGGCCGCGGCACCTTCACCACCATGACGGTGGAGGAAAACCTCCAGCTCGGCGCCATCACCCGCAAGGACAGCGCCGGCATCGTCTCCGACATCGAGCGCATGTATGCGCATTTCCCGGTGCTCAAGCAGCGGCATACGCAGCAGGCCGGCACGCTCTCGGGCGGCGAGCAGCAGATGCTCGCGGTCGCCCGCGCCCTCATGCTGCGGCCGCGGCTGATGCTGCTGGACGAGCCCTCGTTCGGACTGGCGCCGCTAGTCGTGCGCGACCTGTTCGGCATCCTCGGCAAGATCAACCGCGAGGACAAGGTGTCGATCCTGGTGGTCGAGCAGAACGCCCAGCTCGCGCTCGAGCTCGCCGACCAGGCCTATGTGATCGAGACCGGGCGCATCGTGATGTCGGGCAACGCCAAGGACATCGCGAACAACGAAGAAATCCGCAAATCCTACCTGGGTTACTGAGGAGCCGGCACGATGGAGCTGTTCACCAACCAAGTGCTGGCCGGCATCGCCACGGGCGCGATCTACGCCTGCATGGCGCTCGCCGTGGTCATGATCTATCAGGCGATCGACCATCTCAACTTCGCTCAGGGCGAGATGGCGATGTTCTCGACCTTCATCTCCTGGCAGCTGATGCAATGGGGCATCCCCTATTGGGCCGCCTTCGTGATCACGCTGGCATTGTCCTTTGTCGGCGGCATCGCGATCGAGCGCATCCTGTTCAAGCCGCTCGCCAAGGCGCCGGTGCTGACCAACGTCGCCGGCTTCATCGCGCTGTTCGCGATCATCAACTCCTCGGCAGGCCTGATCTGGGACTTCACCATCAAGCAGTATCCGACCCCGTTCGGCTCCTCGCCGTTCCTCGGTAGCCAGCTGATCTCGACCCACCAGGCCGGCATGATCGGCGTCACCGTGCTGCTGCTGCTCGGCCTCTACTTCTTCTTCCAGTACACCAAGATCGGCCTCGCCATGCGCGCGGCCGCCTCCGTGCCTGAATCGGCGCGGCTGGTCGGCATCAACACGAGCTGGATGATTGCGCTGGGCTGGGGCATGGCGTCCGCGATCGGTGCGATCGCCGGCATGCTGATCGCACCGGTCGTGTTCCTCGAGCCCAACATGATGGGCGGCGTGCTGATCTACGGCTTCGCTGCGGCGGTGCTCGGCGGATTGACCAGCCCGTTCGGCGCCGTGGTCGGCGGCTTCCTGGTCGGCGTCTTCGAAAACCTCGCCGGCACCTACATTCCCGGCGTCGGCAACGAGCTGAAGCTTCCGATCGCGCTCGCGCTGATCATTTCCGTCCTGGTCGTCAAACCCGCTGGCCTGTTCGGCCGGCAAATTGTCAAGCGAGTTTGATCATGAGCGCTGCAGAAGACGTCGTCACGGAAGCCCCGGCCGTCGAGGCGGTTCCGAAGCGGGCGATGACGCTGGGCACGGGCACCTCCCTGCTAGTGCTGGCGGTGCTGTTGATCGTGCCGATGTTCGTGAAGAACTTCATCATCTTCCAGATGACGATGCTCCTGATCTACGGGCTCGCGGTGCTGGCCTTGAACATTCTGACGGGCGGCTCCGGCCAGTTCTCGCTCGGCCAGAGCGCCTTCTATGCCGTGGGCGCTTATACGTCGGCGGTGCTGATGGAGTACTTCAACGTCAACTATGCGCTGACAATTCCGGTTTCCGCCGCGGTCTGCTTCGCCTTCGGCTACCTGTTCGGCAAGCCGGCGCTGCGGCTGTCGGGCGTCTATCTCGCGCTCGCGACCTTTGCGCTTGCCACCGCGATGCCGCAGCTACTGAAGCTGAACTTCCTCGAGCACTGGACGGGCGGCGTGCAGGGCCTCGTCGTCACCAAGCCCGACGCGCCGTTCGGGTTGCCGATGTCGCAGGACACCTGGCTCTACTACTTCTCGCTCGCGGTCGTGCTCGCGATCTACATCTTCTCGGTGAACCTGCTGCGCTCCCGCTCGGGCCGCGCCTTCATGGCGATCCGCGACAACGAGATCGCGGCCTCCTCGATGGGCGTCAACGTCGCACTGTACAAGACACTGGCCTTCGGCGTGTCCGCCGGCATCACCGGCGTTGCCGGCTCGCTTGGCGCCATCGCCGTGCAGTTCGTCGCGCCCGACAGCTACACGATCACGCTCGCGATCTCGCTGTTCCTCGGCATGGTCGTCGGTGGCGTCGGCTGGCTGCCCGGCTCGTTCGTCGGCGCAGCCTTCATCATCTTCGTGCCGAACATGGCGGAGGGCATCTCCAAGGGCCTCTCCGGCGCCGTATTCGGCGTACTCCTGTTCGCCGTCATCTACCTGGTGCCGCACGGCGCGAGGCAGATCGCGATCATGGGCCAGCAACTCGTCGGCCGGCTCAGAAAGAACTGACAACCCGTTGATTAAGCCAAGGAGACCCGAATTGTTTTTTGAAAGAACACTGCGAACCGCTGCGCTGGTAACGGCAACGGCGGTCATCACTCTCACCTCCGGCGCCGCTTTTGCCCAGAAAAAATACGACACCGGCGCGTCCGATACCGAGATCAAGATCGGCAACATCATGCCGTACAGCGGTCCGGCGTCGGCCTATGGCATCATCGGCAAGACCGAAGAAGCCTATTTCAAGATGATCAACGACAAGGGCGGCATCAACGGCCGCAAGATCAACTTCGTCACCTATGACGACGGCTATTCGCCGCCAAAGGCCGTGGAGCAGGTCCGCAAGCTGGTCGAGAGCGACGAAGTGATCGTCGTGTTCAACCCGCTCGGCACGCCCTCGAACAGCGCGATCCAGAAGTATCTGAACGCCAAGAAGATCCCGCAGCTGTTCGTCGCCACCGGCGCCACCAAGTGGAACGACCCGAAGAACTTCCCCTGGACCATGGGCTGGCAGCCCTCCTACCAGAGCGAAGCGCAGATCTACGCGAAATGGCTGTTGAAGGAAAAGCCCGACGCCAAGATCGCGATCCTCTATCAGAACGACGATTTCGGCAAAGACTACCTCAAGGGCACCAAGGACGGCTTGGGCGCCAAGGGCGCGTCCATGATCATCATGGAAGAAAGCTACGAGGTGTCCGAGCCCTCGATCGACGGTCACATCGTCAAGATTAAGGCGGCCAATCCCGACGTGCTCCTGATCTACGCGACGCCGAAGTTCGCGGCCCAGACCATCAAGAAGACCGCGGAGCTGAGCTGGAAGCCGCTGCAGATCCTCACCAACGTGTCGATCTCGGTCGGCAGCGTGATGAAGCCGGCCGGCTTCGAGGCCTCACAGGGCGTGCTGTCGGCGGCCTATGCCAAGGACTCCACGGACCCGCAGTGGGCCAACGACCCCGGCATGAAGAAGTGGAACGAGTTCGTCGACAAGTACATGCCGGGTGCCGACAAGTCCGACACCAGCATGGTCTATGGCTACGGCGCAGCGTCGACGCTGGCCAAGGTCCTGGAGATGTGCGGCGACGATCTGACCCGGGCCAACATCATGAAGCAGGCGGCCTCGTTGAAGGATTTCGCACCGGACACCTTGCTGCCCGGCGTCAAGATCAACACCGGCCCCACCGACTTCGCCCCGATCGCGCAGCTCCAGATGCAGCGCTTCAAGGGCGAGAAGTGGGAACTCTTCGGCGAAATCATCAGCGGCGACATCGCCACCGAGTGACGCTCTGACGCAATAGTCCGACACCTCGAGAAGCCCCCGCGAACGATCGCGGGGGCTTTTTGTTGACGTCCCGCATCAATCTTGTTCAATGCGGCGGCGATCCGTTCCGGGTGGAGAAAGATGACTGCCGTTCGATTTCAGGTTGCGGGCGTACTGGCCGCATTCGCGTTGTGCACTGCGATGAGCGGCCCAGCCCTGGCGCAGAAGAAATACGACAGCGGCGCTTCCGATACCGAGATCAAGATCGGCAACATCATGCCCTATAGCGGCCCGGCCTCCGCCTATGCGGCGATCGGCAAAGCCGAGGAAGCCTATTTCAACAAGATCAATGCCGAGGGCGGCATCGCCGGCCGCAAGATCAAGTTCATCTCCTACGACGACGGCTATTCGCCGCCGAAGACGGTGGAGCAGGCCCGCAAGCTGGTCGAGAGCGACGGGGTGCTGCTGATCTTCGGCTCGCTCGGCACCTCCACCAACGGCGCCATTCGCAAATACATGAACGAGAAGAAGGTGCCGCAATTGTTCGTGGCGAGCGGCGCTTCGAAGTGGAACGATCCGAAGCAATATCCCTGGACCATGGGCTGGCAGCCGAGCTACGCGAGCGAGGCGCGCATCTACGCCAAGTACATCATGAAGGAGAAGCCGGACGGCAAGATCGGCGTGCTCTACCAGAACGACGATTTCGGCAAGGACTATCTCAAGGGGCTGAAGGACGGCCTTGGGCCCAAGGCCTCGATGATCGTGCTGGAAGACGGTTACGACACTTCGGAGCCGGCGATCGACGAGCACGTCGTGAAATTGAAGGCCTCCGGCGCCGACATCTTCGTCAGCATCACCACGCCGAAATTTGCAGCGCAAGCGATCAAGAAAGCGGCCGAGATCGGCTGGCATCCGGTCCACATCATCTCCAACGTCTCGGCTTCCGTCGGCGGCGTGCTCGAGCCGGCGGGGCTCGAGATCTCGCAAGGCATCCTGTCGGCGAGCTACACCAAGGACGGCTCCGACCCGCAATGGAATGCCGATGACGGCATGAAGAAGTTCTACAACTTCCTCGCCAAATACGATCCCAAGGCCAACAAGCTCGATGCCGGCGTGGTGTTCGGCTATGCCGCCGCGCAGACCATGGTGAAGGTGCTGCAAATGTGCGGCGACGACCTCACCCGCGACAACGTCATGAAGCAGGCGGCAAGCCTGAAGGATTTCGAGCCCGACACCCTGTTGCCCGGCATCAAGATCAACACCGCAGCCGATAATTTCGCCCCGATCGAGCAGCTCCAGATGATGCGGTTCAAAGGCCGGAAATGGGAGCTGTTCGGGGACATCATCTCGAGCGAGCTCGGCCACTGAAGCCACGCAACTCAAACTCGCTCCAGATCGGTTCGTCAACTCAGGCGGATGCACCTTCTCGCAGTCGCACACGAGCGCGCGCCGGTCCGTGACTACTAAAGAAGCAGCCCCTGCGCCCCCGCCGCAGGGGCTTTCTGTTGAAGGCGTCCGGTAAATCGTATTGAATTGCGGCTGCGTCAGCAAAAACAGGCAACACAAGAAAAGGGACGCGCACACACCAAGAAAATAGGGAGATAGGAATGCCCGCTGTCACCGGCAAACTTGCGGCCGCCTCACTCGCGCTCGCGCTCATTGCGGCCTCGGCCTCCACTGCATCGGCCCAGAAGAAATACGATACCGGCGCGACCGATACCGAGATCAAGATCGGCAACATCATGCCCTACAGCGGACCGGCCTCCGCCTACGGCATCATCGGACGGACGGAAGCGGCCTATTTCAAGAAGATCAACGACGAAGGCGGCATCAACGGCCGCAAGATCAACTTCATCAGCTACGATGACGCCTACTCGCCGCCGAAGACGGTGGAGCAGGCGCGCAAGCTGGTCGAGAGCGACGAGGTGCTGTTCATCTTCAACTCGCTCGGCACGCCGCCGAACTCCGCGATTCACAAATACATGAACTCGAAGAAGGTGCCGCAGCTCTTCGTCGCGACCGGCGCCACCAAGTGGAACGACCCGAAGGATTTCCCCTGGACCATGGGCTGGCAGCCCAATTACCAGAGCGAGACGCAGATCTACGCGAAATGGCTGCTCAAGAACAAGCCGGATGCCAAGATCGCCGTGCTGTTCCAAAACGACGATTACGGCAAGGATTATCTCAAGGGCCTGAAGGACGGCCTCGGCGCCAAGGCCGCGTCGATGATCGTCATGGAGGAGAGCTACGAGACCTCCGAGCCGACCATCGACAACCACATCGTCAAGCTGAAATCGACCGGCGCCGACGTCTTCATGAACATCACGACGCCGAAATTCGCGGCGCAGGCAATCAAGAAGAATGCCGAGATCGGCTGGAAGCCGCTGCACTTCCTCAACAACGTCTCGGCGTCCGTCGGCAGCGTGCTCAAGCCCGCCGGGTTCGAGAACTCGCAGGACATCATCTCCGCCGACTACCTGAAGGACATTTCGGATCCGGCGTGGAACAGCGATCCCGGCATGAAGGACTTCGTCGCGTTCATGAACAAGTACTTTCCGGACGGCGACAAGCTCGACCACGGCACCATCGTCGGCTACGGCGTGGCGCAGACCCTGGTCCAAGTCCTCAAGCAGTGCGGCGACGATCTCACGCGCGCGAACGTCATGAAGCAGGCCGCCAGCCTGAAGAACTTCCGCACCGAAGTGCTGCTGCCGGGCGTGCAGATCAACACCTCTCCGACCGACTTCGCGCCGATCAGCCAGCTCCAGCTCGAGAAGTTCAAGGGCGACAAGTGGGAGCTGTTCGGTGACGTGATCAGCGCCGACGTCGGCGGCTAACCGCCTGATACCCACGACGATGAAAACCCCCTGCGAACCATCGCAGGGGGTTTTTGCTTGCGCGTCGATTATGATCACGCGATTGCACAATCGAATGATGGTGAAGCCGGCTTACGCTTTGGCGCATGATGCGGTAGGCAGGTGAGCGGCGCGTTTGCCGCCAGTCTTTCCTGTCCGCTCAAGGCCCTTCGTCATGTCCGATCGACGCCCCCTGCTCCGCGCGCTCTACGACGCCGCCGTTGCCGCCGCTCATCCGAGCACGATTCTGGCGCCGCACCTGCGGCCCGCGCCAAGGGGACGCGTGATCTGTCTCGCCGCCGGCAAGGGCGCGGCCGCGATGGCCGCCGCCGCCGAGCGGCATTATCTCGACGCGCTCGGGCTCGCGCCGGAACGTCTCGTCGGCATCGCCACCACGCGACACGGCTACGGCGTGCCGACGCGCCGCATCCGTGTGGTCGAGGCCGGTCATCCCGTGCCTGACGAAGCCGGCCTGAAGGGCGCGGCCGATACGCTCGCGCTCGCAGCCGAGGCCGGGCCGGACGATTTGCTTTTGGTGCTGCTCACCGGCGGCGGCTCGGCGAACTGGATCGCGCCCGTGGACGGCATCAGCTTCGCGCAGAAGCAGGCGGTCAACAAGGCGCTGCTGCGCTCCGGCGCGCCGATCGGCGAGATGAATGTCGTGCGCAAGCATCTGTCGCGGATCAAGGGCGGGCGGCTGGCGCGCGCCGGCAAAAATGCCGCCGAGATCGTGACGCTTGCGATCTCCGACGTGCCGCATGACGACCCCTCGGCGATCGCCTCGGGTCCGACCGTGCCCGATCCGACCACGCTCAATGATGCGCGCGCCATCGTCGCCAAATACAAGCTCGACATCGACGATGCCGTCCGCCGCGCGCTGGACGACCCCGCCAACGAGAGCTGCAAGCCCGGTGATGCCGCGTTCGCGCGCGCGCATTTCGAACTGATCGCACGTCCGAAGCAATCGCTCGACGCTGCGGTGAGGCTCGCGCATGAGGCCGGTTACGAGACGATCGATCTCGGCGCCGACCTCGAAGGCGAGGCCCGCGACGTTGCCGCCGCTCATGCCAGGCTGGCGCTTCAGGCCCGCGCGGAAGGCAAGCGCGTCGCGATCCTGTCCGGCGGCGAGCTCACGGTCACCGTGCGCGGCAATGGCCGCGGCGGCCCGAACCAGGAATACACGCTGGCGCTCGCCGGCCTCTTGAAGGACACGCCTGACATCTCCGCGCTCGCCGGCGACACCGACGGCGCCGATGGCGGTGCCGGCAACCCCACCGACCCCGCCGGCGCGCTGATCGACGCGGCGACGTTCGCGAAGATGACGGCGCAGGGGCTGCAGCCGCAGGCCTATCTCGACAACAACGACGCGACGACGTTCTTCGAGGCGACGGGCGACCTGTTGCTGCCGGGTCCCACGCTGACCAATGTGAACGATATCCGGGTGATCCTGGTCGACTGACACGGCGGCATCGCCATCCCGCCGGCACCGCGCGCGGTTCGGCGGGACGACATGGTTAACGATCTCTGAATTCTCGTCGGCGTCCTCTTTTCCAGGGGGCGGGCATCGCCGCCCTTAACCTCGCGTTCGCCGCAGTTTCAGGAACATGTCCCGAAACTGGGCGAATTGTTGGGCTGATTCACCACCGCCTGCTCTAATCGCGTCGTTTCGGGGGCAAGGCGCATGGCGGAGAATGATCAGGAGGTCGCAAGCATTGATCCGCTCGTGCTCGGCGAGCTGCTCAAGTGCGCCGCCAATAATCTGTGGCTCGGGATCATCCTGTTCGGCAGCGACCGCAGGGTCATTTTCTGCAATCCGCGCTACCGCGAGATGTACGCGCTCTCGCCCGAGCAGGTGCACCCGGGCACGCCGATCAAGGACCTGATCCAGCATCGGCTCGAACTGGGCCTGAACATCGGCGGAGAAGCCGGCGCCTATGTCCGTGCCCGCACCGAGGGTTCGGTCGTCAGCGAGCAGACGGTTCAGCAGTTCGCCGACGGACGAATCATCGCCTACACCATCCATCCCCTGCCCGACGGCGGCGGCATGGCGACGCACGAGGACATTACAGAGCGCGAAGAGCTCAGTGCGCGGCTACAGGAACGCAATTTCCAGTTCGACATCGCGATCAACAACATGTCGCAGGGACTTTGCTTCTTCAGCGCCGACCATCGGCTGCTGGTCTGCAACACGCACTATATCGAAATGTACGGCCTGCCGCCCGACCGCGTTCGTCCGGGCACGCCGCTCCAGGAGATCCTCGACCTGCGCTTCGAAGCCGGCAGCGTGCCGACAATGACGCGGGAGGAATACGCCACATGGCGGACCGATGTCGCCACGTCGGCCGAGGCCATGGACAGCATCGTCGAGATGCGGAACGGGCGGACCTTCAAGATCAGGCACCGACCGATGCCCGATCTCGGATGGGTCGCGACCCACGAAGACATCACCGAGCAGCGCAAGGCGGAATTGCAGATCGCGCATATGGCGCACCACGACGCGCTGACGGACCTCGTCAATCGCGCCCTGCTCGGTCAGCGCCTCAAGCAGGCGCTCGAACAGGGTGGGATGTTCGCGATCCACCACATCGATCTCGACAAGTTCAAGGCCGTCAACGACACCCTTGGCCACCAGGCCGGCGACATCCTGCTGCAGGATGTCAGCCGCCGCCTCAAGCAGCTCGCCCGCGACAGCGATACCGTCGCGCGTATGGGTGGCGATGAATTCGTCATCCTCCAGTCGCCGATCTCCGATTCGAACGAAGCGGACACGCTGGCGCGTGATGTTGTCAGCGCCCTGAGTGCTCCGTTCGGGCTCGACGGACATCAGGCTATTGTGGGCGCGAGCGTCGGGATCGCCATTGCGCCCGGCGACGGCTCGACGCCCGAGCAACTCCTGCACAATGCCGATCTGGCCCTGTATCGCGCGAAAAGCGACGGCCGCGGCATGCACTGCTTCTTCGAACCGGCCATGGGCGAAGAGGCGCAAAGCCGCCGCGCGCTGGAGCAGGACCTGCACAACGGCCTTGCCGCCGGCGAGTTCGAACTGCACTACCAGCCGGTCGTGAAGACCGACGGCGGCGAGATCAGCGGCTTCGAAGCCTTGATCCGCTGGCGACATCCACGACGCGGACTGGTCGCGCCGAACAGCTTTATCCCGCTTGCGGAAGAGATCGGCCTGATCGTGCCGATCGGTGAGTGGGTGATCCGGCAGGCCTGTGCCACTGCAAGCCGGTGGCCGGACCATCTGCACGTCGCCGTCAATATCTCGGCGGTGCAATTCCGCCAGCCGGGCCTGACCGAGGTGATCGTCGGCACCCTGGCGGCCTCTGGCCTCGATCCGCGGCGGCTGGAGATCGAGATCACGGAAAGCGTTTTGCTGCAGGACAGGCACGGGACGCTGACGACGCTGCACCAGCTCCGCGCGCTGGGCATCAAGGTCGCCATGGACGATTTCGGCACCGGTTATTCGTCATTGACCTATCTGCAATGCTTCCCCTTCGACAAGATCAAGATCGACCGGTCGTTCGTCAGCGGCGTGGAAAACAATGCGGCATCCCTCAGCATCGTGCGCGCGGTGGCGGCACTGGCGCGCGGGATGGGCATGACGACGACCGCGGAGGGCGTGGAGACCGAGGAGCAAAGGGATCGGATCGCAGCGGAGGGCTGCACCGAAATGCAGGGCTATCTGTTCAGCCCGCCCTTGCCCGCCGTGGAAATCGAGCGCCGTTTCCTGTCCGCGGAAGCACCTGCCATGCCCGACCGGTTCGCTGCGGCATAACCGCGGCCAGCCCGCCCGCGCTTCCGGGTTTGATGCCCGGTCGCCGGGGGCAATCAACCGTCAAAACTCGTTGGCGATCTTCGAGAGCATCCCGAGCAGGGCTGCGCGGTTGGACGGCCCGAGCACCTCGTTCAGCCGCGCCTCGTGCTTGGTGGCGACGAGCTTCTTGGCGCGGGCCAGCACGGCCTTGCCCTTGTCGGTCAGCACCAGGATGTGCGAGCGGCGGTCGTTGGTGGAGCGGATCCGCGCGCAAAGGTCGCGGCTCTCGAGATTGTCGAGCATCGCCACGAAGTTCGGGCGCAGGATGCCGAGGGTGGAGGCGATCTCGGTCTGGTTACGGCCGGGGTTTTTCTCGACCAACAGCAGCACTGAGAACTGCGCCGGCGTGAGCTGGAGCGAGGCCATGCAGCGCAGGAAGTTCTCGAACACCTTGAGCTGTGCCCGCTTCAGGACATAGCCGAGCTGCTCCGAGAGCTCGCCGAGCTGGAGGGCTTCGCCAGGCCCGTCGGCCGCGTCCTTGCGGCCCTTGGCGGTCTCGGCGGGTTTTTCAGAGGACTTTTCAGCGGTTTTGGAAACGGTCATCGCCTCATGCTCGCAATCCCGTTAAGTTCGGGAGGATCGTTCGCCACTCTTGATGTTATATTTGATAATTGTTATGGACCATATCAAATATCGTCAGCGCTGTTCAATGGCTGTGAGCGGACCGTCCACCACAATCAGGGGACCGGTCCTGAATCTTTGAGGGGGAGCGTCCGGTCTTGAATACCACCATCATGCTGTTCCTGCTGCAGGACGGCATCACCAATGGCGCGATTTATGCGCTGCTCGGCCTGGCGCTGGTGCTGGTGTTCGCCGTCACCCGCGTCATCCTCATCCCGCAGGGCGAATTCGTCACCTATGGCGCGCTGACCTATGCCTCGCTGGCCGCGGGCCAGATGCCGGGTACGGCGAAACTCGCGCTCGCCCTGGGCCTTGGCGCCTTCGCGTTCGACCTGTTCGCCGCGCGCAAGGCGCTGCACGGGCGCCTGGTGCTGCGCAGCATCCTGACCAACATCGTGCTGCCGGCCATCGTGCTGGCGCTGACTGTCTACTACGCCGCTCAGAAGCCGCCGGTTGCGGTCTGCATCGCGCTGTCGCTGGTGATCGTGGCGATGATCGGCCTGTTTCTCTACCGCATCGCATTCCAGCCGCTGGCGCACACCTCCGTGCTGGTGCTGCTGATCGCCTCGGTGGGCGTCCATCTCGCACTTCAGGGTTTAGGCCTATTGTTCTTCGGCGCCGAAGGTCAGCGCGGACCTGCCGTACTGTCGGGATCTTTCACCACCGGCGCGCTGCGCTTCACAGGCCAGAGCATCACGGTCTACGGCATTACCATCGCCTTCATCGTCGGGCTGTGGCTGTTCTTCGGGCTGACACTCTACGGCAAGGCGCTGCGCGCGACCGCCGTGAACCGGCTCGGTGCCCGGCTCGTCGGCATCCGCACCACGCTATCCGGGCAGATCGCCTTCCTACTGGCGTCCGTCATCGGCGCACTGTCGGGCATCATGATCGTGCCGATCACGACGCTCTATTACGACTCGGGCTTCCTGATCGGCCTGAAGGGCTTTGTCGCCGCGATCATCGGCGGGCTTGTCAGCTACCCCCTCACCGCGGTCGCGGCGCTGGTCGTCGGCATCGTCGAGGCGTTCTCGTCCTTCTATGCCTCCAACTACAAGGAGGTGATCGTTTTCATGCTCTTGATTCCCGTGCTGCTGCTGCGCTCGCTCGCAGCGCCTGCGGTCGAGGAAGAGAAGGACTGACGCCAAAATGCAGAGCCGGCTCCCCATCCTCATCTTCGCGCTGATTATGGCGGCGATCCCCTTTGTTCCGGGCATGCCCCCGTTCTGGATCGTGCTGCTCGACAATGTCGGCCTCACCGCCCTGGTCGCGATGGGCCTCGTGCTGCTGACCGGCGTCGGCGGCCTGACCTCGTTCGGACAAGCGGCCTTCGTTGGCTTCGGCGCCTACACCACCGCGGTGCTGTCAACGACCTACGGCATGTCGCCCTGGCTAACGCTACCGCTGTCGCTGGTGGTCAGCGGATTGCTGGCGGTGCTGCTCGGTCTCGTCACGGTCCGTCTCTCCGGCCATTATCTGCCGCTCGGCACGCTCGCCTGGGGACTCGGCTTGTTCTATCTCTTCAGCAAGCTCGAATTCCTGGGAAGAAACGACGGCATCTCGGCCATCCCGCCGCTGTCGATCGGCTCGTTCAAAATGCTCTCGCCCGGCTCGATCTACTACGCGATCTGGGTTGCCGTGATCCTCTCGGCGCTGCTCACGATGAACCTGCTGGACTCCCGCACCGGCCGCGCCATCCGCGCGCTCCGGCGCGGCCATGTCGCGGCCGAGGCGTTCGGCGTGCACACGCCGCGGGCGAAAATGCTGGTGTTCATCCATGCGGCCGTGCTCGCCGGCCTCTCCGGCTGGCTTTACGCCCATCTTCAGCGCGCGGTGAACCCGACGCCGTTCGGCGCGCAGGCCGGCATCGAGTATCTCTTCATCGCCGTGGTCGGCGGCGCCGGCTATGTCTGGGGTGGCGTCCTGGGCGCAGCGCTCGTCGTGGTCCTCAAGGAAGTGCTGCAGAGCTATCTGCCGCTGATCCTGCCCGGCTCCGGCCAGGTCGAGACCATCGTGTTCGGCATCATGCTGGTGGCGCTGCTCCAGCTCGCACCCGGCGGCGTCTGGCCCTGGCTGATGTCGTTCCTGCCACAGCGCACCGGTGGCAAAAAGCCGGACACCTCGCTCAAGCTGGAGCAGCGCACCCGCTCCCCCGGCCAATCCAGCGTCCTGCTTCAGGTCGAGAAGGCCCGGAAGCAATTTGGCGGCGTGGTCGCGGTGAACAACGTCTCCTTCGACGTCCTGGCTCGCGAGATCGTCGCGCTGATCGGCCCCAACGGCGCCGGCAAGAGCACCACCTTCAACCTGATCACCGGCGTGCTGTCGGCCACCTCAGGCTCGATCTCCGTGCTCGGCAACAAGGTCGACAGGGCACCGCCGCAGGAGATCGTCAAGCTCGGCATCTCCCGCACCTTCCAGCACGTCAAGCTGGTGCCTGACATGACCGTGCTGGAGAACGTCGCGATCGGCGCCCATCTGCGCGGCCATTCGGGGCCGATCTCCTCGATGCTGCGGCTCGACCGCACTGATGAGGCAAAGCTGCTCGCCGAAGCCGCCCGCCAGATCGAGCGGGTCGGACTTGGCGAGCAGATGCATCAGCTCGCAGGCTCGCTTTCGCTGGGACAGCAACGGATCGTCGAGATCGCCCGTGCGTTGTGCGTCGATCCGATGCTGCTGCTGCTCGACGAGCCGGCCGCCGGCCTGCGCCACATGGAGAAGCAGCGGCTCGCGAGCCTCCTGCGGGAGCTGCGCGACGGCGGCATGAGCGTGCTGCTTGTCGAGCACGACATGGGCTTCGTCATGAACCTCGCCGACCGCATCGTGGTGCTCGATTTCGGCACCAAGATCGCAGAAGGAACGCCGGCCACGATCAAGACCAATCCCGAAGTGATCAAGGCCTATCTCGGAGTGGCGGCATGACCGCGCTGTTGTCCGTCGCCGACGCCCATGTCGCCTATGGCAAGGTCGAGGCCGTGCGCTCGGTCTCGCTCGAAGTCGGCCAGAACCAGATCGTCACCATCGTCGGCGCCAATGGCGCCGGCAAGACCACGCTGCTCTCCGCCATCATGGGCATCTTTCCGCTGAAGGGGCGCGTGGCATTCGCAGGTCAGGATCTGTCGCGACTCGACATCGAGGACCGCGTCGCCATGGGACTTGGCCTCGTTCCCGAGCACCGCGAATTGTTCGTGACCATGAATGTCGAGGACAATCTCGAGTTGGGGGCCTTCCGCATCGAGAGAAGCAAGGCGAAAGCCTCGATGGAGCGGGTCTACGCGCTGTTTCCGCGGCTCAAGGAACGGCGCAAGCAGCTCGCCGGCACGCTCTCCGGCGGCGAGCAGCAGATGCTCGCAATGGGCCGCGCCCTGATGGGCGAGCCCAAGCTCCTGATGCTGGACGAGCCGAGCCTCGGCCTCGCCCCGATCATCGTCGCCGACATTTTCCGCATCGTCACCGAACTGCGCGCCGCCGGCGTCTCCGTACTGCTGGTCGAGCAGAACGCGCAGGCCGCATTGAAGATCGCGGATCAGGCCTATGTCATGGAGCTCGGCGAGTTCGTGCTCAGCGGTAAGGCCAGCGACATTGCGGCGAACGAGCGCGTCGCCGCCAGCTATCTCGGCTTCCAGCACGAAGGCGCGAGCGGGCTGTAAGTTCGAGAAATTGCTGACGCCGCACGCGCTGTCTTCTTCCCTTCTCCCCTTGCGGGAGAAGGTGGCGCGAAGCGCCGGATGAGGGGTATCTATCTAAACGGAAAGTGCTTCATTCGTGGAGAGAGGCCCCGCCCCCCGCGGGGGGGGCCCCCCCCCCCCCCCCCCACCCCCCCGCGGGGGGGGGGGCCCCCCCCCCTAGCACGAGCAGTTAAATGGAAGTTAAAAAAAAAAAACCCCCGAAGACCCCAAACCCC
>NZ_JBVVPM010000005.1:134321-139298 GCF_055811255.1 Bradyrhizobium sp. MI1.11 | reverse complement strand
GTATGTGGGTTATATATATAAACGCAACGGGCTTCTTTCGGGCAGAGAGCCCCCTCACCCGTCTCGTCGCTTCGCGACGAGCCACCCTCTCCCGCAAGGGGAGAGGGTGCACGCCGCAAGTCGCTCTAGCTTTCATTGGCAGGTAAGCTCAACTCGCGGCCTTCTCCCCCTTCAGCGCCGCGACCTCCGCCTCCAGCTCCGTGATTTTCGCATCTCTTGCCGCCAGCGCCGCTGCCACATCCGTCGCGTCGAACTTCTGCGGGATGTGCTGCGGGCAGTTCGTGTCCCACGCTTCGATCTTGAACAGGATCACCTGCTCCGGCCGGGCGCGGTAGCCTTTCGGCATCAGCGATGTCGTCAGCGCCTCGTCGTCCTCGACCACCCGCGCCTCGCCCCAGATCTTCACCCGGCGGCGATGGGCGTAGTCCATCACGAAGATGTAGGCCTTGGGATTTTCGGACAGATTTCCCTGCGTGATGTATTGCCGATTGCCGGCATAGTCCGTGAAAGCCAGCGTCTGCTTGTCCAGCACCTTCAAGAAGCCCTTCGGGCCGCCGCGATGCTGGATGTAGGGCTGGCCGTCGGCCGAGGCCGTGGCAAGATAAAAGCTGTTGGCGTCGGCCAGGAACGCCGCGAGGTTCTCATCGACCTCGGTGCGCCAGCCGCGCTGCTCGGCATTGGCATAGCCTTCGCGGGATCCCTTTCGGGTCTGGATCGACTTCACCGCCGGCGTGAATGCGACGTCGCTGGCGTAGGTGTGAGTTGCCGTCATCGGACCATCTCCTGAAATCCCGGCGCATCCCTGCGTCTTCGCCACCTAAAATGGACTTTTCGCCGGCTAAAACAATCGGCCAGCTTGACACTTCATCATTGCGGTATATGCAACAATACCATGGATCGCCTCGAAGCCATGCATGTTTTCGTCACCGTCGCCGATTTGCACGGCTTCGCGCCGGCGGCACGAAAACTGCGGCTGTCCCCCTCCGCGGTGACGCGGCTGATCGCGGCGCTGGAGGAGCATCTCGGCGCGCGGCTGTTGCAGCGGACCACCCGTCAAGTGACCCTGACCGACGTCGGCACGCGCTATCTGGAGCGTGCGCGTCGCATCCTGGCCGATGTCGAGGAGGCCGACGGCTCGGCACGGGAGGAGCGCAACCGGCCGAGCGGGCGGCTGGTGGTGTCGGCGCCGGTCGGCTTCGGCCGGCTCCATGTCGGGCCTGTCATGACCGCCTACCTCAAGCGCTATCCCGAGGTCGCCTGCGAATTACGGCTGTCCGACAACCTCGTCAATCTCGTGGAAGACGCCGTCGACGTCGCGGTGCGGATCGGCCATCTCGCCGACTCCTCGCTCGTCGCGCGCCAGGTCGGCGAGATGCGTCGGATCGTGGTGGCGACGTCGGGCTATCTGAAGCGCCATGGCGAACCGAAGACGCCGGAGGCACTGCTTACGCACCAGACCATCGCGTTCGGTCCATCCGCCAACTGGCGCTTCGTGCAGGACGGCCGCGACATCGAGGTGGCGCCGAACCCACGCTTCGCCAGCAACAGCGCCGACGCCGCCCTGCAATATGCCGAGGCCGGCGGCGGCGTGACCCGGGTGCTGGCCTATCAGGCCGCCGAGGGCTTGCGGCGTGGGCGGCTCAAGATCGTGCTGGCGAACTACGAGCAGCCGGCGCTGCCCATCCACATCGTGTACCCGACCTCGCGCCTGCTCTCCGCCAAGGTGCGCGCCTTCGTCGATCTCGTGGTGGAGACCGCGGAGTGGAAATTCGGGTGACGCCCTCACCCCTTTTTCGGCACGACGCGAAAGGTGCCGCTGGCGCGCGCGATCACGGCGCCGTCGGCCTTCGCGAGGCACTGCGCGAAACAGATCGTGCTGCCGGTCTTGATCGCCTCGCCCTCGACCGCGAGCCATTGGCCGATCTCGCCGGCGCCGACATAGTCGACCGACAGCGAGATCGTGACCAACGAGGTGGTCCAGCCGGTCGCCTGCGCGCAGCTGTAGCCCATGGCGGCATCGGCCAGCGCTGCGATCAATCCGCCATGGATCAGCCCGCGCGCGTTGGTGTGCGGTGTTGCGAGCCGCAATCCCACGGTGACGCCGTTGTCGGTCTTCCTGGAGTAAAGCGGCTCCCAGGGGTCGGTGAGCGGGGCTTTGCGGAAATGCGGCTCGAAGCCGGCGGGGATGTCGGTGCTGGTCATGTCCGTCTCGCGTTGGTGGCTGCCGCCATTGAACGCGAGGGACGTGACGGTTGCACCACCTACAAAGTTTTAAACGGAATTTGCGCGGGTGTTTGAAAGAAGTGGCGCCGGCGCGAGCACTCGTAGGGTGGGCAAAGGTGCGCAGCGCCGTGCCCACCATCTCGCGCGAAGACAACGCTGGTGGGCACGCTTCGCTTTGCCCACCCTACAGCACCGTCCTAAAACGGCAGCCCCACATAGTTCTCCGACAGTGATGTCATCGCGGCTTGGGACTGCGTGACGTAGTCGAGCTCGGCGAGCTGGATGCGCGCCCCAATCGTACCGGTGTCCGGAAATTTGTGCAGCATCGAGGTCATCCACCAGGAGAACCGCACGGCTTTCCAGACCCGCGCCAGTGCCTTCGCCGAATAGGCGTCAATGCCGGCGCTGGATTTTTCGTCGTAGAACTCGCGAAATGCGCTCGACAGATAATGCGCATCGCTCGCGGCCAGATTCAGCCCCTTGGCGCCGGTCGGCGGCACGATATGGGCGGCATCACCGCACAGGAACAACCTGCCGAAACGCATCGGCTCGGCGACGAAGCTGCGCAGCGGCGCAATGCTCTTCTCGATCGAGGGGCCCGTGATCAGGCTGTCGGCGGCGTCCCGGTCGAGGCGGCGCTTGAGCTCGTCCCAGAATCGATCGTCCGGCCACTGGTCGACATGGTCGTCGAGCGCGCACTGCACATAGTAGCGGCTGCGCCTGGTCGAACGCATGGTGCACAGCGCAAAGCCGCGGACGTGGTTGGAATAGATCAGCTCGTGGCTGACCGGCGGCGTCTCGGAGAGGATGCCGAGCCAGCCGAACGGATAGATGCGCTCGAACTCCTCGATGGCCGAAGCCGGAACGCTGGCGCGGCTGACGCCGTGAAACCCGTCGCAGCCGGCGACGAAGTCGCAATCGATCGTGTGGGTGACGCCATCTTTCATGTAGGTTACGCGCGGGTGACCGCCGTCGAAATCGTGCGGTTGTACGTCCTTGGCCTCGTAGACCGAGGTGAGACCGGCGGCGTTGCGCGCATCCATCAGGTCGAGCGTGACCTCGGTCTGGCCGTAGATCATGACCGTCTTGCCGGTCGCAGCCTTCATGTCGATGCGGTGCCGGCGCCCCGAAAAGGCGAGCTCGATCCCTTCATGCACCAGCCCTTCGGCATGCGCCCGTGCGCCGGCGCCGATCTGGTCGAGCAGCGCGACTGTTCCCTCCTCCAGCAGTCCGGCACGGATGCGGCCGAGCACATAGTCCGGGCTCTGCCGCTCCAGAATGACATTGTCGATGCCATAGCGGTGCAGCAGTTGCCCAAGCAACAATCCAGCCGGCCCTGCCCCGATGATTGCGACTTTTGTCCGCAATACTTGCTCCTCCCGATCCGGTAGGCTTTCGGCGTGGCTCGCTTGTCGCAGCTGTCCGCACACGATAATTATATCATATAACGGTTAGGCAAAAAGGGAGTGCGCGGCGGCACGTCACGCCAGTTCCGGCTTGAACGCGCCGGCCAATTAGATAACATGTTAAATAACGAGACCGGGCCATCGAAGCCCGCCGTCAAAAGAGGGAGAGACGCGTGATGAGGAAAGCCTGTCTGGCGTTGCTGCTGGCAGCAAGCGTGAGCCCTGCGTTCGCGCAGGACAAGACCTTCGATTTGAAGATCTCGCATTGGGTGCCGGCCTCGCATCCGCTGCAGAAATCGCTCGAGGATTGGGCCGCCGCGGTCGAGAAGGATTCCGGCGGCACCATCAAGGGTAAGGTGTTTCCGGCCCAGCAGATGGGCAAGGCCTTCGATCATTACGACATGGCGCGCGACGGCATCGCCGACGTCACCTATGTCAATCCCGGCTACCAGCCCGGCCGCTTCCCGATCATCGGCGCCGGCGAATTGCCGTTCCTGATCTCGGATGCCAAGGGCGGCTCGATGGGGCTGGATGCGTGGTATCGCAAATACGCCGAGAAGGAGATGAAGGACGTCAAGTACTGCCTCGCCTTCGTCCACTCGCCGTCTTCCTTCCACTCCCGCACCAAGAAGATCGTGATGCCGGAGGACGTGAAGGGCCTGAAGATCCGCCCCGCCCACGCCACCATGGCGAATTTCGTCACCTCGCTCGGCGGCACCAATGTGCAATCCTCCGCGCCCGAAGTACGCGACATCATCGAGCGCGGCGTCGCCGACGGCGTCACCTTCCCCTGGGGCTCGCTGGTGCTGTTCGGCATCGACAAGGTGACCAAGTACGACATGGAGGCGCCGCTCTACACCACGACCTTCGTGTTCGTGATGAACAAGGACAAGTACAATGCGATGTCCGACAAGCAGAAGGCCGCGATCGACAAGAATTGCACGGTCGAGATGGCCGGTGTGGTCGGCGAGCACTGGGGCAAGTTCGAGGACGCCGGCATCGACAAGGTCAAGGCGGAAACCAGCCACGAGGTCTACAAGCTGACGCCCGAGCAGACCGCCGCCTGGAAGAAGGCTGCCGAGCCGCTGGTGAAGACCTGGGCCGACGGCGCAAAGAAGGCCGGCGCGGATCCGGATGCGGCGCTTAGCGAGCTGAAGGCCTCGCTGAAGAAGTACAACGCGCTGGCGGAGTGACGCTGAATCGGAGCCGCAGACTCGCTGCACCTCTCCCGCTTGCGGGGGAGGTCGGCGCGAAGCGCCGGGTGGGGGCTCTCTCCACTCGGGGTCCGTTCATTGCGGCGGGGGGGGGGGGCGCCCCCCCCCCCCCCCGCCCGCCCGCGCGGGGGGGG
>NZ_JBVVPM010000005.1:80807-134311 GCF_055811255.1 Bradyrhizobium sp. MI1.11 | reverse complement strand
ACAATCGCCCCGGGGGGGGGGGGGGCGGGGGGGGGGGGCGCCGCCCCGCGCCGCCCCCCCCCGGGGGGGGGGGGGGGGGGGGCGCGCGGGGGGGGGGGGGCCACCTCTCCACTCGGGGTCCGTTCATTGCGGCGACACCCCCACCCCAGCCCTCCCCCGCAAGCGGGAGAGGGAGTGCAGCATCGCTGTTGATGCAACTCGCACTCATCTCGAGCAGGAAGCTCCCATGAAGCGCAGCTGGATGGATCGCGTTATCGATTCGATCGAGTGGATCGCAGCCGCCTTCGTCGGCATTGTCGCACTCGACATCTTCCTGTCGGTGCTGCTGCGCAACACGCTGAACTATGCGATCCCCGATAGTTTCGACATCGGCCGCATGCTGCTCGGCATCCTCATCTTCTGGGGCATCGCCGCGACCTCCTATCGCGGCACCCACATCACGGTCGATCTGGTCTGGGGCAATGTCGGGCCGCGCTACCAGCGCTGGATCGACGTGTTCGCGACACTGGTGCTGCTGTTCGTCGTGACGGTGCAGACCTGGACGCTGTTCGACAAGGTCCGCGGCACCTACAACGACAACGTCCAGACCTTCGACATGCACATGCCGACCTGGCCGTTCTTCGCGATCGCCTGGATCGGCGACGTCTCCGCCGTGCTGCTGATCGCGATCCGCACCTATCGGTTGATCTTCCATCCCGAAGAGATGCACGACCCCAAGCTGAAGGCGACGGAGTAATCATGAGCACCGATGCCGTCGCCGTTATCGGCTTCGTTTCCCTGTTCGCCCTGATGCTGCTGCGCGTGCCCGTCGGCATGGCCATGGGCCTCGTCGGCGTCTCCGGCTTCTCCTATCTCGTCGGCGCCACGCCGGCGCTGAAGCTGGTCGGCCAGACCTCCATGCGCACGGTGACCGACTACACCTTCGGCGTCATTCCGATGTTTCTGCTGATGGGCTCCTTCGTCAGCAATTCCGGCATGAGCCGCGAGCTATTCCGCGCCGCCAACGGCTTTGTCGGCCATTTGCGCGGCGGGCTCGGCATCGCCACCGTCGGTGCCTGCGGCGGCTTTGCCGCGATCTGCGGCTCCTCGGTCGCGACCGCAGCGACCTTCTCGGCGGTCGCTTACCCCGAGATGCGCCGTTTCGGCTACCCGCAGTCGTTTGCCACCGGCGTGATCGCGGCCGGCGGCACACTGGGCGCGATGCTGCCGCCCTCCACCGTGCTCGCCGTCTACGGCATCATCACCGAGCAGGACATCGGCAAGCTGTTCATCGCCGGCATCATCCCGGGCATTCTGGCGATGACCATGTACATGATCACGATCTTCCTGATCGGCTATTTCCGGCCGGACTTTCTGCCCAAGGGCAAGGTGCTGCCATGGCGCGAGCGCTTCGCCGGCCTGAAGGACATCTGGGCGCCGGTGCTGCTGTTCGTGTTCGTGATCGGCGGCCTTTACGGTCTGCCCTATTTGCCGCGCTTCACGCCGACCGAAGCCGGCGGCGTCGGCGCTGCCGGCGCCTTCATCATCGGCGTGGCGACCGGCCGCCTCGACCGCGAGAAAATTCTGGCCTCGCTGCTGCAGGCGACGCGCACGGCGGCCGCCGTGTTCACCGTGCTGATCGGCGCCTTGATCTTCGGCTATTTCCTCACGGTGACGCAGACCCCGCAGAAGGTGACGGAATTCCTCACCGGCCTTGGCCTCGGCCCCTACGGCGTGCTGGCGCTGATCATGGTGATGTATCTCGTGCTCGGCTGCCTGATGGACGCCATGGCGATGATCATCCTCACCGTGCCGATCATTTTCCCCGTGATCATGCATCTCGGCTTCGACCCGATCTGGTTCGGCGTCATCATCGTCATGACGGTCGAGCTCGGCCTGATTCACCCGCCGGTGGGCATGAACGTCTTCGTCATCAAGAGCGTGGTGAAGGACGTTTCCTTCTCCACCATCTTCAAGGGGGTGATTCCGTTCGTGGCGACAGACCTCGTGCGCCTCGTGATCCTGATCGCCTTCCCGCTGCTGGCGACATGGCTGCCGACGCGGATGATGGCGCATTGAGGAGGTGAAGCGATGACCACGCCGGCGCTCGAAACCAGATACGTCTTCACCGTCACTGCACGTATCGGCGACGTCGTCACCGCCGGCGAGACCGGCATCGGCGTTCGCCGCATCATCCCGATCATCGGCGGCGAGGTCTCGGGCGCGATCACCGGCAAGGTGCTGCCGTTCGGCGCCGACTTCCAGACCATCCGCCCCAACGAGCTGATTGATCTCGAAGCGAAGTACGCTTTCCAAACCAACGACGGCGCCATCGTCTATGTCGAGAACAAGGGCATGCGCTTCGGCCCGGTCGAGCTGTTACAAAAGCTCAAGCGCGGCGAGCCGGTGGATCCTAAACTGATCTATTTCCGCACCGTGCCGAAGTTCGAGACCGGGCATGAGAAGTACCGCTGGCTGATGCAGCACATTTTTGTCGGTTCAGCCGCGCGGCATGCGGACCGCGTCGTGATCGACGTGCATCAGGTGATGTGAACGCGTGGCGCCGCACCAAGGGCCGGCTGGTCCATTGACATTGCCACTTATGTAGCGTATACGCTACAGATGCCGACGATCAAGAGAACCGACGAATTCTCTGACTGGCTTAGAAACCTGCGAGACCGGAGAGCGAAGGCAAAAATCCTGGCCCGGATCGATCGGCTGGCGCTCGGCAATCCCGGAGACGTTGCTCCGGTCGGAGGCGGCATCAGCGAAATGAGAGTTCACGAGGGCGCTGGATACCGGATCTACTACGTTGCCCGAGGCGAGGAGATCATCATTCTTCTTTGCAGTGGCGATAAAGGCTCTCAGCCAGGGGACATAGCGTTGGCAAAGAAGATCGCGAGCGAATTGGAGGTCTGAGCAATGGCAAAAGTGAAATCCTTTGATACTGCGGAGTACCTCGACAGTCCGGAGATGGTTGCGGCCTATCTCACCGAAGCCCTTGAATCCGACGATCCGTCCGCAATAACGATGGCAATCGGCGCCGTAGCGCGCTCTCAGGGCATGGGCGCCATTGCCGAAAAAGCCGGTCTATCCCGTGAGAACTTGTATCGCTCGCTTGGCGGCGAGGCCAAACCCGAATTCGGCACTGTGATAAAGGTTCTCCACGCCATGGGTATCAATCTTGTGGCGCAACCCCAAAGCGGAACCAAGGCGGCGTAGCGGCCGGATAGCATCGGCGTCGGTGATATTCATCCCAATCTTGCGCATCGGGCATTCGGGTACGGGCTCTGTACCCGGACTGTCGTCCCATTTCCGGACGATGCATCGGCTTCCCCGCTGCCAGCCGTATTGACTCCCCCTGAATTCGTTATACAACATAACTATTCTGACAAGGACGCAAATGACACAGGGAAACGCCGAGACCGCCGACGCGGGCGCCTCCGGGCTTTTGAAGATCGAGCGGGCGGACCGGGTTTTGACCGTCGGCCTCAATCGGCCGGCCAAGCGCAATGCGCTCAACGACGGCATCATCCTGGAAATCGGCGAGTGTTTTGCGTCCCTTCCCGAGGATATCGGCGCGGTCGTCATCCACGGCATCGGCGACCATTTTTCCAGCGGTCTCGACCTCTCCGAACTGACCGACCATGATGCCACCGGCGGCCTTCTCCATTCCCAGATGTGGCACCGGGTGTTCGACCGCATCCAGTACAGCCGCGTGCCCGTGATCGCGGCGCTCAGGGGCGCCGTGATCGGCGGCGGGCTGGAGCTCGCCTGCGCGGCGCATATCCGTGTCGCCGAACCGTCGACCTATTTCGCGCTGCCGGAGGGACAGCGCGGCATCTTCGTCGGTGGCGGCGGTTCGGTGCGCCTGCCGCGCCTGATCGGCGTCGCCAGGATGATGGACATGATGCTGACCGGCCGCGTCTATTCCGCGACCGAAGGCACCTCCTACGGCTTTGCGCAATATGTCACGGAAGCCGGCAACGGCCTCGGCAAGGCGATGGAGCTTGCGACCAAGGTCGCCTCCAACGCGCCGCTGACCAACTTCGCCGTGCTCCAGGCGCTGCCGATGATCGCGGAGGCCAATCCGCAGACCGGCCTGTTGATGGAATCGCTGATGGCGACGGTGGCGCAGAGCGACAAGGAAGCCAAGCGCAGGATCCGCGAATTCCTCGAGCACAAGACCGCAAAGGTGAAGCCGAAATCATGAGCGCGCAGCCGTCCTCTTCCAGCATGGAGCGCGGCGCGAGCACTTCCCCGCTGCGGCCCATTTCATTCGGCGATCCCGTCGTGAATATCGAGCGGCGCGACGACGGCACGATTTACCTGCGGCCCAAACAGCCGCTCGGAGACTATCCGGCCCGCATCACCGACCGCCTGCATCACTGGGCGAATACGACGCCGGATCGCATCTTCATGGCCGAGCGCGAAGGCGGTCGCGGCTGGCGCAAGATCAGTTACGCCGAGCTGCTCGCCGCGAGCCGGCACATCGCCTCAGGACTCATTGCGCGCGGGCTGTCGGCGGAGCGGCCGGTCGTCATCCTCTCCGGCAATTCGATCGACCATGCATTGCTCGCGTTTGGCGCGTTCTATGCCGGCATTCCGTTCTGCCCGGTGTCGCCGGCCTATTCGTTGGTTTCGAAGGATTACGGCAAGCTCTCCTACCTGATGAAGCTCCTGACGCCCGGCCTCGTCTTCGCCGAGGACGCCGACAAGTTCGCCGACGCGCTCGCGGCCAACGTCTCGCTCGGCACCGAAATCGCCGCGTCCTACGGCCACGTGCCGGGCCGCGACGTCACCTCGCTCGCCGACCTCATGGCAACCCCGATCCGCGGCGATCTGGACGAAGTCCACGGCAAGATCGGTCCCGACACCATCGCGAAATTCCTGCTGACCTCGGGCTCGACCGGCAACCCCAAGGCGGTCATCAACACCCAGCGCATGATCTGCGCCAACCAGGTGATGCTGCGCGAGACGCTCGCCTTCCTCAAGGACGAGCCGCCCGTCATCATCGACTGGCTGCCCTGGAATCACACTTTTGGCGGCAACCACAATATCGGGCTGACGCTCTACAATGGCGGCTCGATGTATCTCGATGCCGGCAAGCCGGTGCCTGGAGGCATCGAGGAAACCGTGCGCAATCTCCAGGAGATTTCGCCGACAGTCTATTTCAACGTCCCCAAGGGATACGAGTCGCTGCTTCCTTATCTGCGCGACGACCAGGGCCTGCGCGCGAAATTCTTCGACCGGCTGCACGCGATGTTCTTCTCGGGCGCGGCGCTGTCGCCGTTCGTCTGGAACAGCCTCGACGAGCTCGCGGTGAAGGAAAAAGGCTACCGCGTTCCGATGCTGACCGGCCTCGGTGCAACCGAGACCGCGCCGTTCTTCATGTCGGTCAACCCGCGCACCAGCCGCTCCGGTCATGTCGGGCTTCCCGTATCCGGCAACGACGCCAAGCTGGTGCCGAACAACGGCAAGATGGAAGTTCGTTGCAAGGGACCGAACGTGATGCCCGGCTACTGGCGCCAGCCCGACATCACCGCGAATTCGTTCGACGAAGAAGGCTTCTACAAGCTCGGCGATGCGCTCAAGCCTGTCGATCCCGACGATCTCAACGCCGGCTTCGATTTCGACGGCCGCATCGGTGAGGATTTCAAGCTCGGCAGCGGCACCTGGGTCAGCGTCGGCCCGTTGCGCGCGCGCTTCGTTGCGGCCTGCGCACCGCTGGTGCGCGACGTCGTCATCGCCGGCATCAACCGTGACGAGGTTTCCGCGCTCGTCGTACTCGATCTCGACGGCTGCCGGCTGATCAACCCGACGCTGCCGACCGACGATCTCGTCGTCGCGACCCGCGACCGGCTGGTGCGCGAGGCATTTCGCGAACGGCTGACCCGCTTTCTCGGCGCGGCCACGGGATCCTCGACGCGGATCACGCGCGCGATCCTCATGGACACGCCGCTCTCGATCGACAAGGGCGAAGTCACCGACAAGGGGTCCATCAACCAGCGCGCGGTGCTCGAGCATCGCAGCCTGCTGATCGAGGAGCTCTACGCTGCCAATCCATCGGACCGTGTGATATCGGTCGGCTAAGAAAACATCGCTACAGGGAGAACGCCATGTTGTTGAAGGATCAGGCAGTCATCGTCACCGGCGGCGCATCGGGACTGGGCGCGGCGACCGCGCGTAAGCTGGCGGCGCAGGGCGCCCGGGTGGCGGTGTGCGACCTCAATGCCAAGCTCGCGGAAACCGTGGCCGCCGAGATCAAGGGCGTCGCGGTGACCTGCGATGTTTCCGATGCGGCCTCCGCGGAAGCTGCGATCGCCCAGGCGACCAAGGCCCATGGACCCGCGCGCGTGCTGGTCAATTGCGCCGGCATCGGCGTTGCCAAGCGCGTCGTCGGCCGCGACGGCCCGATGGCGCTCGCGGATTTCGACAAGGTGATCAAGGTCAACCTGATCGGCACCTTCAACATGCTTCGCCTTGCCGCGAACGAGATGTCCAAGCTCGAGCCGCAGGCAACCGGCGAGCGCGGCGTCATCATCAACACGGCGTCGGTTGCCGCTTATGACGGCCAGATCGGGCAATCGGCCTATTCGGCATCGAAGGGCGGCATTGTCGGCATGACGCTGCCGATCGCGCGCGAGCTGGCGCAGTTCGGCGTCCGCGTGCTGACGATCGCGCCCGGCCTGTTCCTCACGCCGCTGCTCGCCAACCTGCCGCAGGAAGCCCAGGACTCACTCGCCGCCGCAATCCCGTTCCCGCGCCGGCTCGGCCACGCCGACGAGTTCGCGGCATTGGCGCTGCACATGGTCGAGAATTCGTATCTGAACGGCGAAGTCGTGCGCCTCGACGGATCGCTGCGCATGGCACCGAAATAGGGCGCGACATATGTTCGTGAACCGGCGCGACGTCCAGATCCAGTGGGGTGACTGCGACCCCGCCAACATCGTCTATTACCCGCGCTATTTCGCGATGTTCGACGATTCGACATCGACCCTGTTCGAAGTCGCCGGGTTCTCCAAGCAGGACCTGGTCCGCAAATACGGCCTGGTGGGTATTCCCATGGTCGACACCCGTGCCAAGTTCTACATCCCCTCGACTTATGGCGACTGGATCACCATCGAAACGAAGGTCGAGAGCATCAAGCGCTCGAGCTTCGAGGTGAAGCACAACGTCTTCAAGGGCGAAGCTCTGGCGATCGAAGGTTTCGAGACGCGCGTGCTGGTCGGCCGCGACCCCGTTAACCCCGACAAACTGAAATCGGCACCGTTTCCCGCGGAAATGGTAGCCAAATTCACGGGGAGCGAGGCCCGGGGCTAAATCGCCACATCACCAAAAGAGGGGGCTGAATTACCCCCCGATTTCTGCTTTCAAAGAAACACATAAAGGGAGGAATAGATGAAACGCTTTTACCTGACCGCCGCCGTCACCGCGGCCGCGCTTGCGCTGCCGGCCGTGCCCGCGCTGGCCCAGACCGCCGAGGTCACCATCGGCATCACCACCACCACGACCGGCCCGGGCGCAGCGCTGGGGATTCCCGAGCGCAATGCGCTGGAGTTCGTGCCGAAGGAGATCGGCGGCGTGCCGCTGAAGGTGATCGTGCTCGACGACGGCGGCGATCCCACCACCGCGACCACCAACGCCCGCCGCTTCGTGACCGAATCCAAGGCCGATATCATCATGGGCTCGGCGCTGACGCCGCCGACCATCGCGGTGTCGAACGTCGCCAACGAAGCCGGCATTCCGCATTTCGGCCTGGCGCCGTTCCCGATCACGCCGGAGCGCATGAAGTGGTCGGTGGCGATGCCGCAGCCGATCCCGATCGTGGGCAAGGTGTTGTACGATCACATGAAGGCCAAGGGCGTGAAGACCATCGGCTATATCGGCTATTCCGACTCCTATGGCGACCTCTGGTTCAACGATTTGAAGGCGCAGGCCGTGCCGATGGGCATAACCATCGCCGACGAGGAGCGCTTCGCTCGCCCGGATACGTCGGTGACCGGACAGGTGCTGAAGCTCGTGGCTGCGAATCCCGACGCCATTCTGGTCGGCGCTTCCGGCACCGCAGCCGCGCTGCCGCAGACCGAGCTGCGCGAGCGTGGCTATCAGGGCCTGATCTACCAGACCCACGGCGCCGCCAGCATGGACTTCATCCGCATCGCCGGCAAAGCGGCGGAAGGCGTGCTGATGGCCTCTGGTCCCGTCATGGATCCCGAGGACCAGCCGGACGAAGCCGCCACCAAGAAACCGGGCCTCGCGCTCAACTCGGCCTATGAAGCCAAGTACGGCCCGAACAGCCGCAGCCAGTTCGCCGGTCACTCTTACGATGCGTTCGAGATTCTCAAGCGCATCATCCCGGCGGCACTCAAGACGGCGAAACCCGGCACGCCGGAATTCCGCGAAGCGATTCGCCAGGCCCTGCTGTCGGAGAAGGAGCTGGCCGCAAGTCAGGGCGTCTACAATTTCACCGAAAAGGACCGCTACGGCCTCGACGAGCGCTCGCGCATCCTGCTCACGGTGAAGAACGGCAAGTACATGCTTGTGAAATAAGCGCAGCGATAGTTTCGAGACGACAGAGCCGGCCCGATGGGCCGGCGATTTTCTTTTGGGTTTGTGTTTGGGGAGCGTGGAGTAAAATAGAGTTCGGCCACCAGCAGCACTCTCTCCGTTCCCGTCCCCCGAGTGGGGGAGGGGCAGGGAGGGGGGTGCCACACGGGGATTTTTTCGATCGCGCACCGACCAGTGCATCGTCGACAACGAGTACCTTTTCCTGGGCTACCCCTCTCCCTAGCCCTCCCCCACAAGGGGGGAGGGAACGCACCTTTCTCGGGGCGCTAGATCAGTCTCATTCCATCAGGCATCAAGCCGCCTGCCGCAGCGGGGTCCAGGCGAACTCCGGATAGTAAGTGTCCATCATCCGGTCGACATAAGCGGTGAGGTTCGGAAATCCTTCGGCGCGACGGCGCAGGGCGGATTCGAAGAACGGCGTCAGGATCCCGGCGAGTGCACCGAAGGCGGTGGCATCGACGCCGCAGGGCTTGTTGCCCATCAGATAGGACTTGTCGCCGAGCTGCACCGAGAGCGCAAACAGCGAGCGCACGGCGAGATCGACGTCGTCATCGGGCGCGTGACGGCCTAATCCGGAGAGCAAATAGTTCTCGGCGACACGGAATTGCGCGTCCTCGCGCAACTTCTCGCGATTGTGCTCCGGCGCGCCGTCGAAGAAATGCGCAGGCCCCTTGGCGAAGTTGACCGGGTCGACCCAGCGCGCCCCGACCAGCGCAAAATAAACGTGATGCTCGATCATGCGCTCGAACGCCCAGGCCTGCGCCCGCTCTTGCAACGACAGGCCGGCGTCGAAATCGAAGCCGTAGCGGCGCTCGATATGGGCGCGGATGAAGGTGGAATCGGCCACCGCCTCGCCGCCATCGTCGATGAAAGGAAGCTGCCCCTTGGGAGAGGCGGGCGGCATCGCCCGCTCCTTCCGGTAGGGCAATCCCGCCATCTTGAGCTGCACCTCCGTCTTGGTGACGAAGGGGCTGATTTCCGGCAGGCCGAAACCGGCGCCAAAGCCGTAAAGCGTGATCATGAAGGCTCTCCTGAAACGACCGAAAGAGTTGAGGGAACTTAGCCGCGGGCTGCTGCCACCATGGTGGCAGCAGCCGTGATATCTTCTGCGAAACGGGCCCCCCGCCAGGCGCGGGCCATGACATGACGAACCAGCCCGTCCGCGGCCTGGACCAGGAAGCGAGCCACCACGGTCGCGAGCGCAAGGCGGAGGTCGAGGACCATGAGATCAAGCGATACGAGGCGGCCGAACGCCCATGCGTACCAGGCTCGGACTTGCAAACGCAGGACTTGCAAAGGCTGGACCCGTAGAGGCTGGGTCCGCCACAGCGCAGCGGCCGGGCCGAAATGAGTTGGAATGATCATGGACAAATCCTCTTCAGTCGACGTGTTGACCCGGTATAGAACTCCCCTGCTGCCAACATCCTGTCAGCAGCCGCGCGCTACCTTCTGAAAAAACCACCGATAAGAGACCCGTCATGAGACGCGCCGACCGGCTGTTTCAAATCATCCAGGTGCTGAGGCGCACGCGTAAGCCGCTGACGGCGGACGCCATCGCGGCCGAGCTCGAGACCTCGAAGCGCACGATCTATCGCGACATCGCCACGCTGATCGGCCAACGCGTGCCGATCCGTGGTGAAGCCGGCATGGGCTACATCCTGGAGAAGGGCTTTGACCTGCCGCCTTTGATGCTGACACCGGACGAGATCGAGGCGGCGGTGCTGGGCGCGCAATGGGTCGCCGGCCATGCCGATCCCGCGCTGGCGCGCGCGGCCGAAGACTTGATGGCCAAGATCGCCGACACTGTCCCCGAACGCCTGCGTCCCTTCGTGCTGGAGCCGGCAAGCCGGGCCCGCCCGAGCTGGAACAGGGAGCCGGACCGCCTGGACATGGCACGCACGCGCACCCAGATCCACGAAGGCAAGAAGATCATGCTGCGCTATCGCGACGAGCAGGGCCGCGCCAGCGAGCGCATGATCTGGCCGATTTCGATCGGCTATCTCGAAGCCGTGCGCCTGCTCGCGGCCTGGTGCGAGCTGCGCGGCGACTTCCGCAGCTTCCGCACTGACCGCGTGGTGGATGCGAGCTATCCCGACGAGAGATATCCTGAAAGGCGCGACGTGCTGCGCGCGAAATGGCGGCAAAGCCTGGTCTGGGGCCCGCCCAAGGATACGTGAAGGACACGTGACGATGGACGAGAACGCCCCCGTCGACCTGTCGAGCTGTTGCCAGAGTTGCGGCGCCTGCTGCGGCTATTCGGCAAACTGGCCTCGCTTCTCGATCGAGAGCGACGAGGAGCTCGCCGCGATTCCCGAAGCGCTCGTCAATGCGCGTCAATCCGGCATGCGCTGCGAAGGCGATCGCTGTTCGGCGTTGCAGGGAGAAATTGGAAAAGCGACCGCGTGCGGCATCTACGCAGTGCGGCCGGAGGTGTGCCGCACATGCATGCCGGGTGATGCCGAATGCGCGATGGCGCGACGGAAATTCGGGCTGCCAATTATCGCGAGCGTTTAGGCCGGGACGGCTTCACTGATCTCGTCGTCGATCTCGTCGTCCAGCGGCGCGAGCACCGAGAGCGGCTTGGTCGACAGCGTGATCGGCTTGCGGCCACCGGACAGCGACGGCGAGGATTTCGCCGCGCCTTCGCGCGCGAGCGCGTAGAGCGTCGAACCGACACGGCCGCCGTTCTCGATCAGGTCGCGCTCGTTACAGCTGCCGGCGATCGCGACCGCCAGCGAGTGCAAATGGCTGCGGCGATAGCAGAACAGCGCCAGCCTGGCGCGCGCGTCTGGGGAAACACTTTCAACCAACCTCGGCAGGCCACTCTCGCTGGCGCGGTACATCTCGCCAAGGAGCTCGTCGCGGACCGGGCACGAATCGCCTTCAAAGGTATCGCGGCTTGAAAACATTGCAGTTCTCCCTCGTGGGCGAAGATGCAGTGCAATTCTCTAATGAAAGGTTAACCACGCTGCCCGGTAGTCGCCCGGGGTGCTTGCGCGTGGGCAGCGAATCAATGGGCTGGAAAGGGTTTCTCTGTGGCCATCCTTCGAGACGCCCGCCTTCGGCGTGCCCTCAGGGTGAGGTCTGTTTTCTGCTGAAAGATTCTCACCCTCATGGTGAGGAGGCGCGAAGCGCCGTCTCGAACCATGCAGGCCCGACAGCCACTTCAGAGGGCCGTCGTCCGTCAGTTCGCCGCCATGAAGATGGAGAGGCCGAAGCCGGTCAGATGGTGCAGGGCCTGGTCGACACCGATCAGGGTCCAGAACCAGGGATGCGCAAGGTCGACGCCGAAATTGGCCGAGACGAGGCCCTTGGCGCGGTCGATCGTGATGTGGATCACGAAGTCGATCAACGCCACGAACCAGAATTTCGGCGCCACGATCAGGATCAGCGGCAGCGCAACCGCGAGGTGAACCAGGCAGTGTACCAGGAGCGGCAGGGCCCAGCCGTGCTTCTGGTCCTTGCCGTGCGCCATCCAGGCGGTCTGGAGGACGAAATCGGCGATGATGTGCTTGAACGTCAGCAGCAACATCCAACCAATGAGGGCTTCGACCGGAACCGCCGATGACAGGGGTGGAAACGACAAGGCGCCCTCGTTGACGTGACAAGAAGAATTGGAGCGTTCAGCGCAATCTCTTCCTGGACCGGTCAAATCGCCGGGACTTGCGATTTATGACACCTCCCGCGGCGGAATGCAGCCGGGGGGAACCGGAAAATCGCCAACTGTGGCTAACTGGTGATAGGATGGCCAATCGCCGCGGCCGACTTGAGTAAGGTTACCTTCGGCTCGGAATTTGCATTCCGCGGGCTGCGCGCTATCATCGCCGGTAGAGAATATCGTTCTTTTTTCAGACGTTTACGAATTGCAGGGCGACCGCAGCGATCACATCCGCGAGCCGCCCGCCACCGGAAGCATAAGGCCAGAGTGCTGCCATGAGTACTGAGGGCCCGACCTCATCGCCGATCGAGCCACCGCCCCGGCGACCCAAGGTGATCAAGACCAACCAGCAGCAGGTCTTCCTCTACGTCGTGCTGACCCTGCTGTTGTCGCTTGCCACCGTCTGGGGCGGCCGCATGCTGGTGCACAATTCGGAAACGCTGACCTTTGCCGTCGGCGCGCCCAACAGCGATGAGGCGCTGTTCGCAGCCAAGCTCGCCGCCGTCCTGAAGAACAACGCCTCGCGCTTCCGGATCAAGATCGTCAACAACGCCGACAACGCCAAGGCGATCGCCCAGTTCGACCGCAAGCAGGCCGACCTCGCGGTGCTCCGCACCGACGCCAAGGTGCCGCTGCGGGCACGCACGCTCGCGATCCTCGAGCACGATCTCGTGCTGCTGCTCGGGCCCGGCAACAAGAAGATCAAGTCGCTCGCCGAGCTGAAGAAGAAGAAGGTCGCCGTCCTCGCCGACAGCGAATCCTCGCTCGCCTTCGTCCGCGGCATCCTCGACATTCCCGACGGTCCGGACGCGGCGAAGATCCAGATGGCGCCGCAGGGCGCAACGCTCGACAAGCTGTTCGCGCCGGCGAGCGGCTTTGGCGCGGTCGTCGCCATCGTTCACGCCTCGCGGGCGGTGCGGGACAAGGCGTATGAGCAGGTCGCCAGGCGTGGCGGCTTCACACTGAACGCGATCGACGAGGCGAAAGCGCTGGCGCGCAGGATCCCCGGCATTTCCAGCGAGACGCTGACGGCGGGGACGCTGTCTGCATCGCCGGAAATTCCCGACGACGATCTCGACACGATCGGTCTCGAATGGTTGCTGGTCGCCCAATCCAGGATGTCGCCGACGGCGGCCGGGGAACTCGCGCGCACCGTCTACGAGAACAAGTCCGCGCTCGGGCTCGACAGCGGCTTTGCCAGCAGAATCGAGCCCGCCTCCGTCGAGAAGGACGCCTTCGTGATGGCGCATCAAGGGGCGGCCGACTACATCAACGACGACACCAAGTCGTTCATGGATAAGTACAGCGACCTGATGTATCTGGGCGCTGCCGCGCTCAGCGTCATCGGCTCGATCTTCGCCGCGATCTACGCCAAGATCACCCGGATCGCGCCGGAGAAGGCGAGCGAGCTCTCCACCGCCATTCTCGACATCGGTGAGCGGATCGAACACGCTCATTCGCTGGACCAGCTCGAATATCTCCAGGACGAGCTGGAAGGCATTTTACGCGGCGCCGTCATCGGCCTCAGAGACGGCACGATCAGTACCGACGGGCTCGACACGTTCAAGCTCGGCTACGAATTCGTCCGCGACGAGATCGGCATGCGCCGCGACTACCTCAAGCGCCATGCCGGCGAGAGCGAGAAGGCAGCTCAGGATGTGGCCCCTCCCCACCACGACGAGAGCAATGTCGTGGTGGTGAAGACAGCTCAGAGTGCCTGACCTATCGAAGCTCGACTGCGGCCATCCTTCGAGACGCCCGCCTGCGGCGGGCCGAGCGACCGGGGGGCCCTAGTCCGGGAACCGTCCCCGTCCACAACCGTTTGTTCTCGGATCAACCGGAGACCGCGCCATGCGTGCACTCCTCATCATCTTCCTGCTGGGAATGTTGGCGGCGGTTGGCTATTTCGCTTATTCCGCGATGACGGTCGAGGGCGAGCCGATCCCGACGGAAGGCTATGTGGCGCTGGCGCTGGGGGCCGGGTTTTCCGTTGTTGTCGGCATCGGCTTAATGGTGCTGCTGTTCTTCAGCAGCCGTCGCGGCTACGACCAACCGCCGCATTTCAAGTAGCGGCGCGTGGCCGGCGGACGCGCCCGTCGTTGACGACCTCGGCCCGGGCAGGCACTTTGGCACCGAGGTTCCAGCCGGGGACCGCAAAGACAAAACCGAGCCGCCGTCCCGCATGTCCAAGCCGCTGATCTCCGCTATGGCCCAGTTCGCGGCCGCCACAGCCGGCCGCAACATGACCAGGGCGGCCTACGTGGCCGTCGCCGTCGGCGTGCTCGCCATGGTGCTGCTGACGGTCAACCCGGCCTATGAGACAGCGCATCGCTGGGTCGATGCCCTGCTTTGGACCTGCCTCGTCTACTTCGTGTTCGAATGGGTGGTCCGGCTACGCCATATGGCGCGACAGGGGCGCCTTGCACTCTACATGTCCTCCTCCGCCGGGCTGGTCGACACGGTCGGAGCGTTGGCTGTGCCGGCCGCGTTGATTCTCGGGATCGAGCCCAGGACGGCGTGGCTGCTCAGCGTGCTCTGGGTGCTGAAGGTGGTGCCCGGCATTCCCGGCCTGCGGCAGCTCCGCCGCGTGCTGGTGCTGGAATCGGGACCGCTGGTCAGCGTGCTCGTGATCTTCCTGATGGTGGTCTTCCTGGCCTCGGTCGCGGAATATTTCCTGGAGCGGGACGTGCAGCCCCAGACTTTCGGCAGCGTCCCCGCCGCACTTTGGTGGGCCGTCGCAACCCTGACGACGACGGGCTATGGCGACGTCGTGCCGGTGACGCCGCTGGGCCGCATGGTGGCCGCGCTGGTGATGATCTCCGGCCTCGGTGTGTTCGGCCTCTGGACCGGCATCCTGGCGACCGGCTTTGCCGCCGAGACCCGGCGTGACAACTTCCTCAAGACCTGGGAATCCGTCAGCAAGGTGCCGTTCTTCGCGGCGCTTGGGCCGGCCGCCATCGCCGACGTCACCCACATGCTGCGCACCATGGAGCTGCCGGCGCGCACCATGATCATCCGCAAGGGTACGCAGGGCGACTGCATGTATTTCATCGCCGCCGGCGAGGTCGAGGTCGACCTGCCCGGCAAGAAGGTGCAGCTCGGCGACGGCGCCTTCTTCGGCGAGATGGCCTTGCTCGGCAACAATTTGCGCGGCGCCAATGTCTCGACCACCAAGGTGTCGCGGCTCCTTGTGCTCGACCTCGTCGACTTCCGCGTGCTGATGGCACGGCATCCCGATCTCGCCGAGACCATCGATGCAGAGGCGAAGCGGCGCACGCTCGAAAACAAATAAATGGAGACAAGAATGTCGGATATCACCGACGCGGCCTCTGGCCCCGTGCTCGAAATCACCGGCGCACGCGCCACCATTCGCCTCAACAGGCCCCAACATCTCAACCGGCTCCAGGCCGAGGATCTCGGCGAGCTGGTCAGACTGTTCGACCGGGTCGAGGCCGATCCCGCCATCCGCGTGCTGGTGCTGACCGGCACGGGACGGGCCTTCTCCGCGGGCTACGATCTCAATTCCGTTGCCGAGCGTGCCGTCAGTGCCAACGAGCAGCAGAGCGCGGGCTCGGCGTTCGAGGTCGTCGTCAACCGGCTGGAGGATCTCGGCGTGCCCACGATCTGCCGGCTCAACGGCGGCGTCTATGGCGGCGCGACCGACCTCGCGCTCGCTTGCGACTTCCGCATCGGCGTCGACACCGCAGAGATGTTCATGCCCGCGGCCCGGCTCGGGCTGCACTATTACAGCAGCGGCATCAAACGCTATGTGACGCGGCTCGGCGTCGACAATGCGAAGAAGCTGTTCCTGACCGCGCAAAAGATCAGCGCGCCGGAGATGCTGCGGATCGGCTACCTCACCGATATGGTGGCGGTCGAGTTTCTGGACGAGGAGGTCGACAAGCTCGCCAACATCCTCGCCGGCAACGCTCCGCAGGCGATGCGCGGCATGAAGCGCGCGATCAACGAATTTGCCCGCGGCGAACTCGACCAGCAAGCCGCCGACCACCGTCACCGCGACAGCATGCGCGGCGACGAGATCAAGGAAGGCATCAAGGCGTTCGCGGAAAAACGACTGCCTCGGTTTTGAGTGAGATGGACATTATTTCGCAACAGCGCGCCACACCCTCAGTGTCGTCCCGGCCTAGTGCGCAATTGCGCACGGGGGCCGGGACCCATACTCCCAGGAAGGAGTTGTAGGGCGAACTGGTAACTCCGGGTCTTCGCAAAACGTAATCCTGTGCTTATGGGTCCCGGCCTTCGCCGGGACGACACCGGATTTGAGGTGCGCGCCGTCGTTCACCGATGCATGCCGCTCACGCTCCAGCAGCCGCAGCATGATGCGCAGCCATCTCGGCATCGGCCGCAGTGATACGCTGGAACGCCGGCCGCGCCGTCATCCGTTCGGCATAGCGGACGAACACATCCTTCTTCGGCACGATGCCGAACATCATGGTCCAGCTGAACGCGACGCCCCACAGCACATCCGCGGCCGTCATGCGCTCGCCGAGCAGATACGGTCCCTTCGACAGCTGCGCCTCGAGCGCGCCGAGCATGATGTCATAGTCGGCATACGGCGATTGCGTGATCGGTGCCGGCTCGCGCTGCATGAACTTGTCGATCAGGGCCGGCTCGAAGGATGAGCCGTAATAGGCGATCCAGCGCAGATAGGGGCCGCGCAGCGGATCGTTCAGCGCAGGCGTCAGCCCCGCCTCCGGAAACAGATCGGCGAGGTAGATGGTGATCGCGACCTGCTCGGTCACAAGCTGCCCCTGGTGGCGGATCGCCGGCACCTTGCCGAGCGGGTTGATGGCGAGATAGGCCGGCTGGCGCTGCGCGCCGGCCTTCATGTTGAGGACATGAAGATCATAGGGCGCTCCCAGCTCCTCCAGCAGCACCCGCGTGCCGGTGGCCCGGGTTTGCGGCGAATAATATAACGTGATGCGGTTCGGATCGGTCATAGCGGTCTCCATCTGGCCGGCTGGCGATGGCGTTGTAGCGGACCATACCTGACATCCTGTGTCAGGTATGGTTTAAAGGATCATGCGCGCGAGCCGGATGCTGTCGATCCTCACCACCCTGCAGGCCAAGGGGCAGGTCACCGCGCCCGAGCTCGCGGAGGCCTGCGAAGTCTCGGTGCGCACGATTTACCGCGACATCGACGCGCTCGCGGCGTCCGGCGTCCCTGTCTATGCCGACCGCGGTGCGGAGGGCGGCTATCGCCTGCTCGACGGTTATCGCGTGCGGCTGAATGGTTTGTCGCAAAGCGAGGCGGAAGCGCTGTTTCTGGCGGGATTGCCGGGCCCGGCGGCGGCGTTCGGGCTGGATGCGGCGATGATCGCCGCACAGAACAAGCTGATGGCCGCCCTGCCCGCCAATTTGCGCGAAGATGCCAGCCGGATGCAGGAGCGTTTTCACCTCGACGCGCCGGGCTGGTTCGGCGAGGCGGAAGAGCCAAAGCATCTGCGCACCATCGCTGCCGCGACCCTGCGCGGGACACTGATCAAAATCCGTTACCAGAGCTGGCGCGCCGAGAAGCACCGCCGCGTCGCGCCGCTCGGTCTCGTGCTGAAAGGCGGCAGCTGGTATCTCGCAGGTCTGGTCGACGGCAGCGTGCGGACCTATCGCGTCGCGCGCGTGCTCGATTGCACGGCGCTCGACGATCGCTGTGAGCGGCCCGCCGGTTTCGATCTCGCCGCCTATTGGCGGGACGCAACGCTGCGTCTCGAGGCCGAGATGCATCCCAATGTCGCGATCGTCCGGCTGTCGCCCTTCGGCGTGAAACTGCTCGACGCACTGAGCCAACCTTACGTCAGGGCGCGTACGCAGCTCGAAGACACCGCAGATGCAGATGGCTGGCGCATTGCCAGAGTGCCGACCGGCAAGACGTCATGGCATGCCGCCGCCGAATTGTTGCGGCTCGGGCCCGAGGCCGAAGTGCTGGAACCGGCCGATCTGCGCGAGAAGATGGCGGAGCTGACAGAGGCGATGGCTGTGCGCTATCGCGCGGCGCGGAAAACAGGACGGCGGCGCAACGCGCCGCGACCGACGAAACACTCCTGAAACACGATTCTCCCCTGCCTGCATGAACGCATCCGCGTTTCGGCTCGACCGAGATGCAGGGACACAACAACGGCCCTTGCGCCACACTGGAGAATAATGATGCTTCGTAAGCTTGCACTTGGTCTGATCGCCGCCGGCTCGCTCGGCGTTGCCGCTCTCGCCCCCACCGCCGCGTCGGCCCACGGCTTCCACCATCATTGGGGTCCCAGCTGGGGCTTTGGCGGCGTCTACGTCAACAGCAGCGTCAACAATTGCTATCAGGAGCGCGTGGTCCAGACCCGCCACGGCCTGCGCGTCCGCGTCGTGAACGTGTGCGCGTACGGGATCTACTGATATCAGCCGCATTCACGACAAAGCCCCGATCGCACCGCGATCGGGGCCTTTGCGCGTCGAATTTTCTTCCGCTAGCCGCCCTGACGTTGCCGGCGAAACCAGGCCCAGGTCTCGCGCGTCGTCCTGATGTAGCCGCGGCCACGATGGACGATCTCGCCGTCGACGATCCCGTTCAGCTTCGGCAGCGCGTGGAACGGGATCGAGGGATAGGCGTGGTGCTCGACATGATAGGGCATGTTCCACGCGATCCATTTGACGATTGCGCCGGTGTAGGTCGTGCGCGTGTTCTGGAATGCGCTGCGGGTACGCTCGCAGCCGGTGTGTTCGGCGTAGAGATAGGGCCGCAGGAAGAACTGCCCAATGATCAGCGGCACGATCCAGACCCAGAGCAGCAGCGCCGACGAGAACCACAAGGACAGAACGAGCAGCAACGCATAGAGCGCGGCATAGGCGCGCGCCTCGGTGACGATGATGGCGCGCCTGTTCTCGGGAATCCAGGGCACGACGACCTTGCCGGTGACGGCATGGCCGAGCATCAGCCGCAGGCGTCCGGCGACCTGAAGCACGCCGCTATAGGCGAGCGCGAGCTGCGTGTCGGATTTCGGTTTCACGCCGACGACCAGTTCAGGGTCCTTGTCCGGATCCTGGGTGTAGCGGTGATGGTCCCAGTGAAACAGGCAATAATATTCGTAAGGCAATCCGATGATGAAACCCGAGAGGTAGCCGACCACGAGGTTGAGACCGCGGCTCTTGAACGCCGTCTTGTGCGCGGTCTCGTGCACGGCCATGAACAGGAAGGCGACGAGATAGCCCTGCACCGCTATCAGCGGCAGCGCCCAAAAGACACCCCAGGTCGAAGAGACCCTCCAGATCAGCGCGCCGACTAGTACGACCAGGCCGTAATGGCTGAGGCTTTGCGCGGCACCTCTGAGATTGGAGCGCACCGACAATTCCCGCAGCATCGTCGGCGCCAGCGGCTTCAAGCGATGGCCGGACTCTGAAATCGTTGCGTCGCTCATGATCGGATGCCTGTCCTACTTGCTGAGGAGCTCCGCGATCTCGGCCTTGATGAAGGCCTGATCGCGCGGATTGTTGACGGGGTTGCCGGCGCGATGGCCGTGCAGCGACGGGATCGGATGCAGCACCGCAGAGCGCGCATTGACCAGCCGGCCGAGTTCGTCCTCGTTGTCGCGCACGTCGAAATAGCGGTCGGTCGCACCGGGCATCAGCAGCATGTGGGCCGTGATCGCACCGAGCGCGCGATCGAAATCGCCGTCGAATGTGGCGCAGCGACTGATATCGCCGTTCTGCCAGATCCCAATCTGCGCCAGGAGATCGTTGGCATCGCGCCGGGCAAACGCCGCGTCCCAGCTGCGGGCGAGATAGTCGTCCAGCGAGGTGAAGCCCGCTTCGCGCCAGATCTCGTCGCGATAGAAACCGTGCGACATCGCCCAACCCGCGTAGACGCGCCCCATGGCGCGATAGCCTGCGACGGGCTTCTCGGCGAAGCGGCCGTCGCGGAAGGCGGGGTCGGCGGTCAGCGCGGCCTTCACGCTTTCCAGAAAGACGTAATTATAGGCCGCGCAGCGGGCACTGCCGCAGACGACGGCCGCCCGCTCGACCATATCGGGATGCAGCGCCGCCCAGTGATAGGCCTGCATGCCGCCCATCGACCAGCCATAGACCAGGGCAAGCTTCGAGATGCCGAACCGCTCGGTGAGCAGCCGGTGCTGGACCGCGATGGCATCGTGATAGGTCAGGATCGGGAACGGCGCGGCGGTATTCGACGGCGAGGACGACAGCCCGTTACCGAACAGATTCGGGATGATGATGAAGTACCGCGTAGGGTCGAGCATCCCGTCGGGGCCAATCAGCCACTCGGTGTCGGCGTGCTGCGCGCTGAACGAGGTCGGATAGAGAATCACGTTGTCCTTGTCCGGACTGAGCGTGCCGTAGGTCTTGTAGGCGAGCTTGAGCGAAGGGACGACGACCCCGGACCGGAGCGCGACGTCGCCGGCCTCGAAGATCTCGTAGTCGCGCCCTGCCGTCATGGACCGAACTCCCGCTCACGCGGCAAGCGCGCCGCGGAAACAGCGATGCATCGATCATGCCGGTCCCGCAGACGCATCGTCGCGTCACGCTTAATAACTGTACTTATAGTCCATGTATTGTGGACCAGCAAGATAAATGCGGTCTCGCGCCGGCTCATGCGATGGCGGCCAGATAGCGCGCGACAGAGGCCGCGAATGCGGCCTTGGCGCCTGCGACGATATTGCGATCCCACCAGGCGCCGTAGACACGGTCGAAGGCCAGCGGCTCGATGGCAGCCGCAATCCGTCGCACCGCGGCGGCGTTGAGCGGCATGTAGTTCGGATAGGAGTACATGAAGCTGACGAAGCGGCGATCCATCGTCACCTGCGCGATATCGCCGGTGAGCAGCGCACCCCTGCCGTCCGCACCACTCGCGTGGTGCAGCATGGTGGCGCCGGCGAAATGACCGCCGGTGCGCAGCAGCAGCACATCGTCGGAGATGCGATGGCTTTCGCCCGTCCAGTGCACGATCGAGGAATGCGGACGCGTCACCCATTGGCGATCATCGGCGTGCAAATAGACCGGCACGCCCCCGAACGCCTCGCTCCAGTCGGCGAGCGCGCCATAATAATGCGGATGCGAGATCGCAATCGCCTTCAACCCGCCGAGCGACCGCACATGCGCGATCGCCTCCGGCGTCGCCAGCGGGATGCAGTCCCACATCAGCCAGCCGTCCGCGAGCGGCACCAGCAGCGCGCGCTGACCGATGGCAAAGCTTGGCTCGAGCGCGATGCCGGTCAGGCCGAGATCGTCGCGCCAGACCATGCGGTGACGTTCCGAGAGCGCCTCGCGCGTGAGGAAAGTCTGTCCGTTCCAGCCGACGTATTGCCGTTCGTCCTCGCAAATTTCACAGGACGTTGGCGGATTTTCGCCCGGAAATTGCGCGCCGCAGGTTTCGCAGGTCCAGAGGGGCATGCCGTACTCCCGACAAAGACGATCCAACGTCAATAGGGAATTGCTGGCCGTGATCGCAAGCCCCGCCGACCGGGCGAAACCTGGAACCAACCCGATCAGCGCTCGTTAAACTCTCGTCCGCGCCAGAACGATTGGCTGAAAGGATCATGTCCCACCCGCCGTATCCCGGCTGAGACCACGTTTTGGTATCGATGACATCGCGGTCCCCCTCCTCGTCTCGTATCTGGCCCCTGTTCGCTCTCAACTTCTTCATGGCCGACATGCAGTCGGGCATCGGCCCTTTCGTCGGCGTCTTTCTCCAGGAGCGCGGCTGGGCGAGCGGGTTGATCGGTACCGCGATGACCATCGGCAATGTCGCGGGCATGCTGATCACGACGCCGATCGGCGGCTTCATCGACGCGAGCCGCAACAAGCGGATGTGGGTCGTGATTCCCGGCATCTGCGTGGTGCTCGCGTCCGCGATCATCCTGATCTCGCAAAATTTCTGGGCGGTAACGTTCTCGCAAGTCGCACAATCGCTGGCGAGCGCTGCGATCGTGCCGGCGGTCACCGGCATCACGCTCGGCATTGCCAAGCAGAAGGGCTTCAACGCGCTCAACGGCCGCAACCAGGCCTTCAACCACGCCGGCAACATGGTCGGCGCCGCGCTGTCGGGCTATCTGGGTTACAAGTTCGGCTACGTCTCGGTGTTCGTGTTGGCGGCTGTGTTCGGCGCCATCGCGATCGCCTGCGTGATGATGATCCCGGCCAAGGCGATCGACGATCGCGCTGCGCGCGGCAGCAAGGAGGACGATCCCGACAGCGCGCCGGACGCGTTCACGATGCTGCTCAAGCACCGCGCGCTGCTGGTGCTGGCATTGGCGCTCGCGCTGTTTCATCTCGGCAATGCCGCCATCGTTCCGCTCTATGGCCTGGCGGCGGTCGCGGAAGGCCAAGCCAATGGCCCGAGCTTCGTCGCGACCACCGTGGTGATCGCGCAAGGCGTCATGATCATCACGTCGCTGATCGCCATGAAAGCGGCGAGCAAGCGCAACTACTGGCCTGTCATCCTCGTCTCCTTCATGTTCCTGCCCATCCGCGGCGTGCTCGCCTTCTTCGTCACGGGCTGGTGGGGCGTCGTACCGATGCAGGTGCTCGACGGCATCGGCACGGGACTCCAGACGGTTGCCGTCCCCGGCATGGTCGCGCGCGCCCTCAACGGCACCGGCCGCATCAATCTCGGCCAGGGTGCCGTGATCACCGTGCAGGGCATCGGCGCGAGCCTCAGTCCCGCCCTTGGCGGCTGGATCGCGCAATGGATCGGCTACGGCCCGACGTTCCTGCTGCTCGGCGGTTTTGGCCTCGCGTCGATGGCGCTGTGGTTCGCGTTCGGCGCCCATGTGAAGAAGTATTGAGGCGTCCTTTTTCGCTCTCCCTGTTCTTGCGGGAGAGCGAGAAGAGGAATGCGTCAAGTCCCAAAATTCTTCTGGATCGCCTTGTCGAGCGTTCACCGCCGACGAAGCGCTGGCGCAGCTCGCGCTTGCCCGCGATCCAGATCGTCGGCGGCGCGAAGAACGACGTGACCTTGTGCGCCTGGATCAATGAGAGGATGTTGTCGGCCGCAGGCTTGCCCGTGATCACGCCGGAGGCGCCGAGATAGATTTGCGGCCCCAAGAACACGTCGAGCTGCGCGGGCGCTGGCCGCGTCAAATCAGCCAGCGAGCGCGCCAAGCTCAGAGCTTGTGCCCCTTCTGGCGCAACGCTTCGATGAGGCGCTGCTTCAACTCGTCGGCCGTCTTCTGGCCGACATCCTGGCCGATCTGCGCGCTTGCCTGCGCCAGCGCATCCGACTTCTCCAGAAGCTTCTTCCCGGCCGGCTGGACGTAGAAAGCCTCGATCTGGCGCAGCTCGTCGATGCTGAAGCTCTGGGCGTAGAGAGCGGCGACCTGATCGACCATCGAGGTGAGCGCCGGAGTGTAGATCTCGGAGCCGGGTGCCGTCACCGCATCATAATCGCGCTCGATCTCCGGCCTGTCCTGCGCGACCACGGGCCTCAACTTGAGCAGGAGCTGCGGCAACAGCGCGCGATACTGATCCGCGATCTTCAAGGTGACCACGAGCTTGCGCGCCGCGCTCATCGCCTCCGGGGAGGGTGCTTGCGCCGATGCACCCGAGATCAGGAGCAGGAGGGCGCCGGCGATCGTCAACACAAGTCTGGGCATGAACCTCTCCGTTGGACCTCTCCGCGAAAATGCAGGCTGGCGACGCTCAATGACCCGCGGGCGCCACGGCAGACCTGTCCGCAGGCGCGCTTTCCAGGATGGTGTCGGCCTCCTCGATCTCCGTCACCTTCACGAACAGATTCGGCACCCGCTCGGCCCGGTCGAGCAGCCAGGCGGCTGCGATCATGATGGCGATGCCGACGGCGGAGACCGCGAGCTGCTCCCAGACGCCCTTGGTGTATTGCGTCAGGATCCAGTGCGCCGAAAACGAGAGGAAGACGCCGAGGCAGAAGATCGGCAGCGAATGCTGACCGCAGAGGATCACGGGGCGCAGCCAGGCTCCGTGCAGGGTCCGCCATTTGCGCGAGATGAGGTGAGTCACCCAGATCGCCAGCGCCAGGAAATGCGTGAAGCGCAGCATGTCGAGGTCGGTCTTGTCGATCGGGTAGATCGCCTTGATCATCCATTTCGGGATCAGGGCTTCGAGCGCGGGGACGTGCCAGGTCATCACGATCAGCAGCGCGAAGGCGAGCCAGGCCGCGGTCAGCGCCATCGCCGCCCTCGACCACACCCATGTCGCGATCTTGTCGATCTGGCCGATGCCGCACCAGGCCGCGAACACGAACATCAGCTGCCAGCAGAACGGATTGAAGTACCAGTGCGTGCCCGGCGGATAGGAGGCGACGTTCCAGTCGAACCAGCGCGCCAGCACGTAGAGCACCACGGACGCGGCAAGCGTCAGGTTCGGCCGGCGCACCAGGCACCACACGATGAAAGGCGAGGCGAACACCAGCGTGATGTAGAGCGGCAGCACGTCGAGATTGACCGGCTTGTACTTCAGGAGGATCGCCTGCCCGATCAGCTCGTCCGGATGCGACAGGAAATTGAACACGTTGAACTCGTGCTCGTACATCGGATTGTCGAAGCGGCGCGCGGTGCGGGCGATCTGCGCCGTGAACAGCAGGAACAGCATGATGTGGGCGACATACATCTCGACCGCACGCCGCCACAGCCGTTTCAGCGCGGCGGCAAACCAGCCGCCCGCGACGATCGGCCCGTAGATCCAGCCGACCAGATAACCGGAGATGAAGACGAAGAATTCGGCGGCGTCGCTGAAGCCGTAATTGCGCAGGGTCAGCCAGGCCACGACGTCGTGCGGGATGTGGTCGAGGAAGATCATCCACAGACCGATGCCGCGGAAGAGATCGAGCCGCAGGTCGCGCTCGACCGGCGCGAGCAGCGCTGACTGGTCCCGTGTGATCATGGCCCCGCCTCGTTCGGTGGGCGTCGCGCCGTCGCGGCGCCGGAAAATCGGATGCTAAAAAATTGAAATCAAAAGTCGCCTGGCCGTGTGGCCAGGGCCGACGGTAGCCGACCTTGCTGCGCGTGCAAGGGCATAGTCATCGGAGCGGGCCGCACCAGCGTGCCGTCCTCCGCGCTGCACCATGGGGGCCTTCAAGATAAAAGGGCGAAAACAACCCCATGCACAGTAGCTAAGTCATTGCGACGACTACTGAATTTATTTGACGCGTCGGGCAGATTTGGCCCGCGATGGCGGCCCGGCCGCCGCTGCCGTCAGCTGAGCTCGTCATCGGTCGCCTGCATCTCGTTGAGCATCGCCTCGGCCTTGTGCCGCAGCGGCAGCGCGCCGCTCTCGGCGGCGATCGCGATGGTCGCGCGCAGGGCGCCAAGGATGGCCGCCTTGGCCTCCGCATCCGACGGCGGCGTCACCACGGCCTCGCCGAACAGGGCCTCCGCCTCCAGCCCGGAGAACCCCTGTTGCCGCGCGGTGTTGCGCGCCTCGCGCAGCATGTTCTGCGCGGCCTGGACGTCGCCCAGACGGTGGGTCGCGAGCGCCAAATAGATCGAGCTGCGCAGCACCGCCGAGGTATAGCCGACCGCCTTCGCCTCCTCCCGCGCCTCCGTCAGCATGCCGCGCGCCCGGTCGAACAGCCCCTGCTCCAGATAGGCCATGCCGAGATGGCAGGCGAGCACCGGCACGAACAGCCGGATGCCGTGCTTCTGCGCCAGGACAAAACCGTCTTCGAGAATGGCCGCGGCCGCCGCCGGCTCGCCGCGGCCGAGCATCAGCCACCCGCCGCTATAGGCCGCGGCGACGCGGTCGTAGGGGCGACCGGTTTCCTCCGCGATCGCGACGGCCTGCTGCTGGAGCTGCTCGGCGGTGTCGAACTCGCCCATGACGGTATGGGTGACGCTGTTCATCATGCAGCAAAGTAACAGGGCAGGCTTCGGTGTCGTGCCGAAAGGAGCACTCGGCTCCGGCCCCGCCAGTTGGGCACAGGCTCGCGCGAACAATCTGTCAGCTTCACGATAGCGTGCGGCAAGGAAGTACACTTGGCCCAGACCGTATTGCGCGGCATTGAGCCAACCCGGATTGCCCGCCCCCTCCGCGAGGCGCACGACTTCCTCACCAATCGTAACTGCTTCGAGCGGGGTGCCGTAGAAATTCTGTGCGGCAGCCATCACGGTCATTGCGGCGACCTTCCGTCCGATGTCGTTGATCGCGTCGGCGCGGCGCTCGGCCTCCTTGCCAAGATTCAACCAGTCGGCGATCTGGCCGGAGGCGATAAACGCCGCACGCGCCTCGATGCGAACATCCACGGCGTTCGCTTCTCTCGAAGGAGAGATCGGGGTCTGATCCAGCGATTTCATCGCGATCTCGAAATAGTCAGCCGCATCGACAAACGCCGACCGCGCAAGACATTTGCGCGCCGAGGCTCTGCCGTAGCTGAACGATTTGGTCCAATCCTTCGCTCGCGTGGCATGATAGCAGAGCTTGTCTGGATCGTCGGCTCCAACCTCGCCGCCTTCCAAGGCCGAAAGAATGCGCGCATGGATGTCTTCGCGCGCCCTTTCGACCATGGAGTCGTAGGTCACCTGCCGGACCATTTCATGCCGGAATTCCAGCGCATCTTCCAATTCGCTGTCGATCCTGACCAGTAGCTCGGCGCGATCGAGTGCGACGAGGCATCCCTGAAGAGCATCCTCGGGCAGGGCCGCGATCTTCCGCAGCATGACTTCGCTCGATCTCGGCCCCAGACTGGCGGCGATCTGCAAAACGGACCGTTCCTGCTTCGACACCCGATCGAGGCGTGCTGCAATCACGCCTTGGATACTTGTGGGAATGCCGAGTTCGTCGATCGGACGCACGAGTGCGAGGTCGCCCCATTGGCCACGTAGCGTGCCGCTGTCCTTCAATCCGCGGCAGACCTCCTCAATGAACAGAGGAACGTTGGCGGTATGAGAAATGATCCGGCTCTTCAAATCCGCGTTGGTTTCGGAGGAGCCGAGCATGTCTGCCAGCATGGCGAGCCCCGAATCGTCGTCGAGGGGCCGCATTGCGACGATCTCGGCCTGACAGCGCGCAATCCAGACCGGCATGCCATTTGGCCGGGAGGTGAAAAGCACGAGAAGGCCGGCCGCCTGCAACGACGCGATGGCAGCCACGACGCCGTCGCTCGCCCGGTCGATCCAGTGCAGATCCTCCAGCAGGAGCACCGTTCGCCCGCGATTTGCCAGGCTTCCGGCGATGGCACAGCTTGCATCGGAGATGGCTCGTCCCCGTGCATGAGGCTCCAGTTCATCCCAATGCGAATTCGATATGGGGAGATCGAGCACTGCATCGAGCGCACTTTGCTGAATCGATGGCAGTCCCTGTCGAATATCTCCCGGGCTGTCCGGCTCCCTTGCAGCCGCGTCCATGGCCGACAGCAAAATCCGCTTGAGTGTGCTGAAGGGGGCACCCTGGAGGTTCGGGCTGCACTCGGCATCGATCAGCCTCCAGCCATCGGCCTTGAGCTGCTGGGCAAACTCGTGCGCCAACCGCGACTTGCCGATACCAGCATCACCCAGCAGCAGCACTGTCTGCCGGCTTGTCGCGGCGCTTCCCGCACTGCGCTCCAGCAGCGCGCGCTCGGTCGTGCGATCGACGAAACGGGAGACGCTGCGAGCCCTTCGCACCCGCCAGCTTGACAAGTCGCTCGCGCCCACGATCCGATAGACCGGCACGGGTTGGCTGAAGCCGCGCAGTGATTTTCCGCCCAAGGATTCAAAGCGGACATGCCCGTCGGCGAGCTTCTGGCAGGCCTCGGAGACGCAGATCTGGTTCGCCTCAGCCGTCGCCTCCAGCCGAGCGGCCAAATGCTGGGCCGCGCCGCCGATCTCGTAGACCTTGGAGAACTCGCTGGCGACCATGTAGGCAACGACATGGCCGGAGTGGAGACCAACCCGGACCTGAAGCCCGGGATCACCAAGGCTCGCGACGCGCCGAACCAATTCTATCGCAGCGTGGCAGGCCAAGGGCGCATGATTGTCGTCCGCAATGGGGGCACCGAACACGGCGGCAAGGCCGTCGCCCAATTCCTTGCTGACGATACCGCCGAACTGCCGAACCGCCCCCCGCATAGCGGCCAGGGCTGGCTCCAGGCGCGAGACCGCCTCCTCCGGATCGAGTTCTGCAACAAGCCCGGTGGAATCGACGACATCGGCCCGGAGAATTGTGACAAACCGTCGTTCACTGTCGGGATCGGAGCGGCTCACGCCTGCACCGCAATTGGGGCAGCGGCTGTCGCTTGCTTCGATCGTCGACTGACATGCCGTGCAAAGCATTCCGTGCTCTCAAGACCTTGCAGCGGTACGGTCGGTAGGCCACTGCGAACGATGGCGACAGGATCGCCTATGAAAACCCGCTTAGCAACGGGGCATGCGATGCATCCCAGACAAAGCGCCCCCAGAAACGGTTGCTGATCTGGACGATTCACAGTCCTGGGTGGTAGCTTGCCAAAAGCCGAGCGAAGAAGATGCTACGAGTAACGGGCACAGGCTCGTGTTCTAACCGTCAAGCTTCGCAGAGCTGCATATTTCCCAGGGAAGCCAAGCATTGATTGAGGGACAAAATACATGGGCATGAGAGTTTACACGGGTAAGCCATTTAAGGACCTGATGAATGGTAATTACTATCCATTGGAGAACATGAAGAAGAGCGTAAAGAAGCTCAAAGCCTCGGAAAATATCCATCTCCCGACATTGGAATACGGCCAGTATCACCTGATTTTGACGCCGAAGAGCAAGTGGCCGCAGGGCAGCGCGAAGCACTGGCACAAGGAGAAGGGCCGTGCGCGCGTCGACCTCACCTCCCAACCGAATACCACGCCGCTGTCGAAGGACGAGCCGGACGTGATTCCGCTGACGCGATGTGCCTTGCTCGATGCCTGTGTCCGGAAGTGCTTCAACTCGGAGCCTCCGATTCCGATGAAGACCAACATCATCACGCATGCGTCGACGGATCGGAACGCCGACCGGCACGAGATCCGGCTGGAGTGGGAGTACGAGGCCGACAGCAACACGCCCAAACTGCTCAATTTGACGATGGTCTGTCCGCACAAGCCACCCAAGTCCTGATCTCTGGTCGGACCCGACAGTTCGACAACAAGGAAGGTCCGTTGTCGCCGCCCCCTCGCCCAGTCGCGAATACGCTGCTCGACGGACCGATCCTGCGGACGCTGCTCTCGCTCGCCTGGCCGAACGCGCTCGCGTTTTCGGCCGGCACCTTGGTTGCGATCGCGGAAACCTCCTATATTGGGAAACTCGGGATCGAAGCGCTGGCAGCAATGGCGCTGGTGTTTCCCTGCGTGATGCTGACCATGAGCATGTCGGGCGCGTCGATGGGCGGCGGTGTGGCGTCGGCCATTTCCCGCGCGCTCGGCGCGGGTGACCGCGACCGGGCGGAGAGCCTGGCCACGCACGCACTGCTGATCGCCGTCTTCTTCGGCCTGGTTTTCACGCTTGGCATGCTCATCGGTGGCCGGCAACTGCTGGAGTTGCTCGGCGGCAAGGGGGATGTGCTGGCGCTGGCAGTCGCCTACAGCCAAGTGTACTTCGGCGGAGCCGTGCTCACCTGGCTGGTCAATATTCTAGCCGGCGTCCTGCGCGGCACCGGCAACATGAAATTGCCGTCGCTGATGATCGTCAACTCTGCGATCTTGCAGATCATCCTTGGCGGAACGCTAGGTCTTGGTCTCGGACCCGTACCCCAATTCGGGATGCCGGGGGTCGCGACAGGGTCGTTGATCGCGTATTCGATCAATATTGCGATTATGAGCTGGTACCTGTTCTCCGGCCGGGGTGGCATCATTCCCCGGCTGAATGGGTTTCGTATGCGGTGGCCGTTGTTTGCCGACATCCTCAAGGTCGGCGTGGTCGGCTGCTTCTCCCCACTGCAAAATACGCTGACGAACCTCGTCTTGACTCACATGCTTGCCGTGTTCGGCACCGCGGTCCTCGCGGCTTATGGCATCGGCGCGCGCCTGGAATACGTGCTGGCGACCATCGCCTTCTCTGTTGGCATCGGCTCGGTGCCCATGATTGGCGTTGCGATCGGCGCGGGGCGCATCGCGCGTGCCCGCCGGATCGCCTGGACGACCGGCCTCGTGGCACTGGTTGTTATCGGGACGCTAGCGTGCGCGGTTGCTCTCTTCCCCGGACCGTGGGTTAGTCTCTTCACGGACGACGCCGAGGCGGGCACCGCCAGCCGGCAATTTCTCCGCACCGTCGCTCCGTTCTATGCCTTCATCGGGCTTGCCTCGGCGATGTATTTCTCGTCGCAGGGTGCCGGGAATGTGCTCGGTCCAGTGCTCGCGCAGACCGCACGGCTGCTCTTCATCGTGCTTGGCGGCTGGTATCTGGTCTCGCAGACGGCAACGACCGAGAGCTTTTTCTCGCTCACGGCTGCTTCAATGATGTTGCTGGGCCTCCTTTCCTCCGCCGCAGTTGCGTTTACACGCTGGGGGCCTCGCAACGCCGATGCGAAAGGCCCGCTGACCTTGGCCGGTGCGGCCGACAAATAAGAGCGCAAGACATGCACAGTGAGACGCTCTCAGATTGCTTTCGTTGACGCCACATCTTCGCGAATGATAGCGTTCGCAGGTAAGCTTGGGGGCACAAGCGTGGCTCGTCGTTGAGCTCGCTGCCGTGGAATACTTGCCAGTATCTGTGCCAGTACGCGGCGAAAAATCGAGAGCGATCAATGGGCACAATCTACGACGATCAAAACTACAAAGACCTGATGAACGGCAACTACTATCCGCTCGAGAACATGAAGCGGAGCGTTGCCAGGCTTAAGGCCTCCAAGCAGATCGACATCGAGACGATGGAATACGGCCAGTATCAGCCGATCCTGTCGCCGCTGGAGACATGGCCGAACGGTAGCGGCAAGGTGTGGTTCAAGGCGCTCGGCCATGCCCGCCTCCAGCTCACCGCCCAGCCCAACACCACGCCGCTGTCGAACGACGAACGTGTCGTGGTCCCGCCGACCAAATGCGCGCTGCTGGATGCGTCCATCCGCAAGTGCTTCAACTCGGAGCCGCCGATTCCGATGAAGGCGGACATCAGGCAGCACCAGAAGGACGACGCCAATTCCGACCAACACGAGATTCGTCTGGTCTGGGAGTACGGCAATGGCGAGGATCACGCGCCGACATTGCTCAATCTGACCATGGTCTGCCCCCATGCAGCCAAGCCGCGACAGGCGGATGCCTCAGTCGAGGCCCGGCAGGAGCTCTCCGAAAAGTAAGACGCACTCTGGCGGTAATACCATTTGATCTGGCGCGGGCCGGCACTTTGCCGGCCCGCCTTTTTTCGTGCGTGCTTTCGAAGGACGCTGAATCACGAGACCACGCCTCCCCACCAGCAGATGCTCGGCGCGACGTCGAGCAAGGCGCGGCATGATTTCCTCGGCAGTGCCAGCGAAACGACGCTCGCCTGCCGGCGACTACGGGGACAGTGCGCTCGATAGCGGTTGTCGAAATCGCAATGGCTGCCACGTCCGAATTCGGCGCTGTCGGCGCAACGCTCACCCACCTGAGGCAGCCGCAAGGGATTCGTCGGAGCCCGTGACACTCACGCACGGCTCCCCCCAAAACAAAAATGGCCCGCGCGATGCGGGCCATTTTCGGATCGGGACCGGTAAGGTCCGAACTTGGTTGCGGGGATAGGATTTGAACCTATGACCTTCAGGTTATGAGCCTGACGAGCTACCGGGCTGCTCCACCCCGCGTTAACCGTTGCTTTGCCTTCGTGAAAGTGCCGGGGACGGTGAATGAAGGGCCGGCGCTGTTCGCGTGGCTTGCTTCGTCCGTCCCGAAGGCTTCCTTGGAAGGCAACCCCGGGCAAAGCCCGTTGGGTGCGGGCGGTATGTACCAACCCGGGGTGGCTTTGGAAAGGGCCGCGGGGACGTTTTTTTCGACTTTATGACAGCGTGGTGGACGAATTTGCGGCCTGTTTGGCCCGCCCTTGCCAGAAGTTCCCCAAGGGGCCAGCTTGCTGGCAACAAAACCAGGCGGAAATGCCAGTTCAAGGGGAGAACGCCATGGACCACGCCTTGGGACGTCCCTTGGACGGCCCCTCTGACCGCCCCCTGGACCGGTCCCCGACAAGCGCCCCGCTTCGGGCCCTCGAAGACGCCTTCCATGCCATGGTCGCGCGGTCGCGGGCCGAGCCGGCGCCTGGCCTTGCCGAGCGGCTCGACCGGCTGGCGCGGCTGCGCACTGTCGTCGCCGACAACGAGGAGCGCTTCCGGCAGGCGATCTCGGCCGATTTCGGCCACCGCTGCGCGGTCGAGACCAATATCGCCGAGACCATGATGGTGTTCTCCGAGATCCGTCATGCCACGAAACACCTCAAGAGCTGGACGGCGCCGCAGCGCGTTTCGACGGCGCTGCAATTCATGCCCGCGCGCAACCGGCTGATGCCGCAGCCGCTCGGAGTCGTCGGCATCATCGCGCCGTGGAATTATCCGCTGCAGCTGACGCTCGCGCCCGCGATCGGCGCACTCGCCGCCGGCAACCGCGTCATCATCAAGCCGAGCGAACACGTCGCCCATTTCGCAAGCCTGCTGAAGGAGACGGTCGCCGCGCGGTTCGATGCTGCGGAGTTGCTCGTCACCGGCATCGAGGATGAGGTCGCGAAGGCCTTTGCATCGCTGCCGTTCGATCATCTGGTGTTCACCGGCTCGACACGGGTGGGGCGGCTGGTCGCGGAGGCGGCGGGGCGTAACCTCACGCCCGTCACGCTCGAGCTCGGCGGCAAGTCGCCTGTGATCATCGACGCCTCGGCCGACCTCGAAGAGGCCGCCGAACGCATCGCCTACGGCAAGCTGCTCAATGCCGGGCAGACCTGCATCGCGCCCGACTATGTGCTGGTGCCCGAGCGCTCGCTGCAGGCCTTTGCCGAAAAAGTGCGCGCGCAGATGCGACGCATGTTCGGCACCGACCCCGCCAACAAGGACTACACCTCCGTGATCTCCGACCGGCATTATGCGCGGCTGGAGAATCTCGTCGCGGATGCGGCACGTCGCGGCGCCAAGATCCTGCAGCCGGCGAAGGCGGACGATCCGAACTGGAAGGCGCACCGCAAATTCCCGCCGACGCTGATTGTGGGCGCGACGGAAGAGATGGCGGTCATGCAGGAGGAGATTTTCGGCCCCGTGCTGCCGGTGCTCGGCTATCGCGAACCGGCGGACGCCATCGCCTTCGTCAACGCCCGCGACCGGCCGCTGGCGCTGTACTGGTTCGGCAAGGACCGCATTGCGCGCGACGAGGTGCTGGCGCGCACGGTCTCCGGCGGCGTCACCATCAACGACTGCCTGTTCCACTTCGCGCAAATCAACCAGCCGATGGGCGGCGTCGGCGCATCCGGCACCGGCGCCTATCATGGCGAATGGGGCTTTCGCACCTTCAGCAAGCTGAAGCCGGTGTTCTATCGTTCGAAATTCAACCGGCTCGCCGACCTCTATCCCCCCTACGGCGGCAAGATCGCGCGGCTGGAGAAGATGATGCGGTTCATGTCGTAGGGGTGGTCGTTCCGGGGCGCGAAGCGAACCCGGAACCTCGAGATTCCGGGTTCGATGCTCCGCATCGCCCCGGAATGACGATAAAAGGGGGAAACATCAGTGACGGACACATTCGATTTCGTCGTCGTGGGCGCGGGCTCCGGCGGCTGCGCGGTGGCGGGGCGGCTGTCGGAGGATGCGGGGACATCCGTGGCGCTGCTCGATGCCGGCGGTCGGAACGACAATTGGCGGATCACCACGCCGTTCGGACTCGCTTTGCCGTACAAGGTCGCGAACTGGGGCTTCGATACCGTGCCGCAGAAGGGATTGAACGGCCGTATCGGCTATCAACCGCGCGGCAAGGGGCTCGGCGGGTCCTCGGCGATCAACGCCATGGTCTACATCCGCGGCAACAAATGGGACTACGACCACTGGGCCTCGCTCGGCAATGCCGGCTGGTCGTACGCGGACGTGCTGCCCTATTTCAAGCGCTCGGAGAACAACGCCGATTTCGACGGCGCGTATCATGGCAAGGGCGGCCCGCTGCACGTCAACAGGCTGCGCGCGGACAATCCGATCCATGACGTCTTCCATCAGGCCGCGCGCGAGGCGCAGTTCCGCATCCGCGAGGACTTCAATGCGGAGGACCATGAAGGGCTCGGCAGCTATCAGGTGACCCAGCACAATGGCGAGCGCTGGAGCGCGGCGCGCGCCTATGTGAATCCGCACATGGGCAAGCGCGCGAATCTGCGTGTCGAGACGCAGGCGCATGCCACGCGCATCCTGTTCGAAGGCGGGCGCGCGGTCGGCATCGAATATCTCCAGGGCAAGCAGACAAAACAGCTGCGCGCCCGCCGCGAGGTGATCCTCGCCTCCGGCGCATTCCAGTCACCGCAATTGCTGATGCTGTCAGGCATCGGCGACGGCGAGGCGCTTGCCGCGCACGGCATCGGCGTCGTGCATCATTTGCCGGGCGTTGGACGCAATCTGCAGGACCATCCGGATTTCGTGTTCGTCTACGCCTCCGACTATCCGCACTTCGTCCATTCATCGATCGGACGGCTGCCATCCCTGCTCCGCGCCATCCAGCGCTACCGCCGGGAGCGGCGCGGCCTGATGACCACCAATTTCGCCGAGTGTGGCGGCTTCCTGAAGACCCGAGCCGACCTCGATGTGCCCGACATCCAGCTGCACTTCATCATCGCGATGCTCGACGACCACGGCCGCAAGAAGCACAAGGAGGCGGGCTTTTCATGCCATGTCTGCCTGTTGCGACCGAAGAGCCGTGGCAGCGTCTGGCTGAGAAGCGCCGATCCGCTGGCGGCGCCGATGATCGATCCGAATTTCTTGGGCGAGGCGGAGGATCTCGAGACAATGGTCGCGGGCTTCAAGACCACGCGACGGCTGATGGAGACGCCCGCGATGCGCGCGTTGCAGAAGAAGGACATGTTCACGTCCGATGTGAGAACGGACGACGACATCCGCGCCATCCTGCGCGCGCGGGTCGACACCGTCTATCATCCCGTCGGCACCTGCAAGATGGGCACGGGCGCGATGGCGGTGGTCGATCCGGCGCTGAAGGTGCACGGCGTCGAGGGCCTGCGCGTCGTCGACGCCTCGATCATGCCGACACTGATCGGCGGCAATACCAATGCGCCGACCATCATGATCGGGGAGAAGGCGGCGGATATGATCAGGGCGGAGATGCGGGTAAACTAGCATTGCGCGGGCTACGGCAGCCACTTGCTCCGACCTCGTCCTGAGGAGCGCGCTCTTGCGCGCGTCTCGAAGGACGCACCTCGCACTCATCTTCATCCTTCGAGACGCCGCTTCGCGGCTCCTCAGGATGAGGGCGGAGCGTGCGGCAGCTCCTCAATTCAACAAGAACCCGCCGTCCACCGTCACCACGCTGCCCGTCATGTACCGCGAGGCCTTCGAGGCCAGCAGCAGGATCGCGCCGTCGAGATCGGACTCGGCGCCGATGCGGCGCTGCGGGATGCGCTTGGTCAGGCGCTCGCCCGACGGCGTCGACCAGAACGCGTGGTTCATCTCGGTGTCGATGTAGCCGGGCGCCAGCGCGTTGATGCGGATGTTCTGCCCCGCGAGCTCCAGCGCCATCGCTTTGGTCGCCTGGATGATGCCGGCCTTGGAGATCGCGTAAGGCGACACCGCCTTCAGCACGCCGATGCCGAGCACGGAGGCGATGTTGACGATGTTGCCTGCCTGCTTGCGCGCGATCATGCGGCGCGCGATCTCGGTCGCTAAGAAATAGGCGCCCTTGAGATTGGCGCCGATCACCGCGTCCCAATCGGCCTCGGTCTGCTCGGTCGCGAGCTTTTCGATGGCGATGCCGGCATTGTTGATCAGCACCGTGACCGGGCCGAGCGCGGCTTCCGCGGCATCGACGGCCCTGGCGATCGATGCGGTGTCGGTGACGTCGAGCGCGACGGCTGCGGCACGGCCGCCCTTGCCGCGGATCTCCTCTTCCAGGCTCTTCAGCTTGTCGGTCTGCCGCGCCGCGAGCGCGACGGCCGCGCCATGCGCCGCCAGCACCCGGGCAAATTGCCGCCCCAAGCCCTGGCTCGCACCTGTGACGAGGATGGTTTCCTGACTGACGTCGAATAGGTCCGACATGACGCTTTCCTTGAGCTTTGCAGCCATCAATACAGACGACTTTAACGATCTGAAACCGGAATGATCGGTTCTGCGTTCACTCGTTCCATGGCAGGGTCACGCGCATGAACAGTTTCGATCTCGCCGTCTATGCGGCGTTCGTCATCGCGATCGGCTTCGGTTTCAGGACCGGCCTGCTCGGCAGCGCCATGACGATCCTGGCCTATCTCCTCGCCGCCCCCATCGCCGTCGCGTTGATGCCGCTGATCGTCCCTCAGGTCGCGGGCAATCCGAATGCGCCGCTGTTGCAGAACTGGCTCTGGTTCTTCGTTATCTTCGTGGTGGTCGGCATGCTGTTTGGACATCTCGGCCGGCTGGCGCTGAGCGACACGATACGGCAGGCCGGCATCGGCGACCGGCTTGGCGGCGCAGCCCTCGGCGCCATCAGGGTCGGCCTCGTCGCCACCACCCTGGTGCTGGTGTTCGACCAGATCGTGCCGGCTAACCGCGAGCCGCCGTTTCTCGCCGGTTCGCACCTGCGGCCGCTGTTCTCGACGGTCGGCCGGATGGGCTTCAAGTCGCTGCCGCCGGAGGCGGCCTCCGCGATCGACCGTCTCAAGCAGGAGCGGCACATCTGATGATGCCCGCACATTTGCATCGCCGCGCGAGCGTGCATGCATTTTGATGCGAGCCAATCCCTTATCAGCGGCGCCAAGGTTGGCTAGAATAGCGGCTCTAAAAACCTAGCTGACATTACGGGAGTGAAACAGTGGATCTTGGGATCAAAGGTCGCCGCGCCATCGTCTGCGCATCCAGCAAAGGCCTCGGACGCGCCTGCGCCATCTCGCTGGCCGAGGCCGGCGTTCACGTCACGCTGACCGCGCGCGGCGCCGAGGCCCTGAAGAAGACGGCCGACGACATCCGCAAGGCCTATCCTGATGTGACCGTCACCGAGATCGTCGGCGACATCACGACGCCGGCGGGCCGCGAGGCCGTGCTGAAGGCCTGCCCGGAGCCGGATATCCTGATCAACAATGCCGGCGGACCGCCGCCCGGCGATTTCCGCAACTGGACCCGCGACGACTGGATCAAGGCGATCGACGCCAACATGCTGACCCCGATCGAGCTGATCAAATCGACCGTGGACGGCATGATGACGCGCAAATTCGGCCGCATCGTCAACATCACCTCGGCCGCGGTGAAGGCGCCGATCGACATTCTCGGTCTCTCCAACGGAGCGCGCGCCGGCCTCACCGGCTTCATTGCCGGCCTGTCGCGCAAGACCGTGATCAACAACGTCACCATCAACGGCCTGCTGCCGGGCCCGTTCGAGACCGACCGCCTGCGCAGCACCGCGAAAGGCGAATCCGAGAAGCGCGGCATCACGCCGGACCAGGTTCTGGCCGAGCGCGCCAAGCTCAATCCCGCGGGCCGCTTCGGCGACCCCGACGAGTTCGGCTACGCCTGCGCCTTCCTGTGCGGCGCCAAGGCGGGCTTCATCACCGGGCAGAACCTTCTGCTCGATGGCGGTGCATTCCCAGGAACGCTGTGAGAGCAGTCTGGTACGAGGAGACAGGACCGGCGGCGGACGTCCTCACCTATGGTGAGATGGCGACGCCGGTCGCAGGTCCAGGCGAAGTTCGTGTTCGACTGGAAGCCTCCGGCGTCAATCCGGCCGATGTCGGCCGGCGCGGGGGCAGCTATCGCGCGAAGGAATTTTCGCGTGTCATTCCGAACAGCGATGGCGCGGGCTTTATCGACCAGATCGGCGATGGCGCGACGGGGTTCAAGATCGGCGACAGGGTCTGGCTGTTCAACGGCCAGCGCAACGGCCGCGCCTTTGGCACCGCGGCCGAACATATCGCGCTTGCCGAGCACCTGGTGACGCCGCTGCCGGACAATCTCTCTTTTGCGGAAGGCGCGACGCTGGGCATTCCCGCAATGACGGCGTGGTGCTCCCTGTTTGCGGACGGGCCGATCGTCGGCAAGACCGTGCTGGTCACCGGCGGCGCGGGTGCCGTCGGGCATTACGCCGTGCAACTCGCGAAATGGGGCGGCGCGCAGGTGATCGCGACCGTCAGCTCGGCGATGAAAGGCGAGCAGGCGCGACAAGCCGGTGCCGATCTCGTGGTCAATTACAGGGACGAAGATGTCGTTGCCAAGGCGATGGCCTTCACCGGCGGACGCGGGGTCGACCACTTGGTCGATGTCGATTTCGGCGGCAACATTGCGACGACGCTGAAGTTGATGGCCATGAATTCGACCATCGCGGTCTACGCCACGAATGGCAACCGCACGCCGACCGTGCCGCTACGCGAGTTGATGGAAAAGTGCATCACGCTCCGCTCGCTCGTCTTGTTCGCGCTGCCGCCGGCGCTGCTTGCGGCGGCGCAGGCCGACATCTCGAAATGGCTGGCGGCGGGGCCGCGAATCCACAATGTCGCGGCGCAGTTTGCGCTGTCGGAGACGGCGCAGGCCCATATCGCCGTCGAGAAAGGCGACAAGCTCGGCACCGTGGTCGTTGACTGCGCGCGCTGATATCGGCCGGAATCACCGCTGTTGCTTGGTGGGCTCGTCTTCGTCCCGCTGGCTCGGACTGGATGAATCGGCGACTGGGTTTCCGTCGGTCCAGTCGACGCCGAATTCGTCGAGCCCGTCGGCGAGCAGATCGCCCAGCATCGGCTCACCGAGCAGATAATGCGCCGTCTCGCGCCGGGGACTGCGATACTCGGCGCGCGCCTCCACCGCGCGTGCGCGCAAATCGTCCCAATCGTCGATCGTGCCGTCGCCGCGGCCGAGCCAGGTCAGTGTGACGAGATCGATCTGCTCGTCCTCGTTCATGGCCACGATGAAACTTCCGAGCTCGTTGACGACCGGATCGGAGCCGTCATCCTCGAGGACGTCGACCGCATCGTCATCAGTCGCGTTCGAGCCGGAATCCGGATCGGAATCCGCCTGCTTGACGTCGAATTCACGCGCCTTTTCGATGATGAAGGCGACCTTCTCCGCGGAAATCGCAAGCTCTGGCATGGCTGGCCCTTTGTCTTTCCCTGGGTTCCCGCGATAACGCCGCACCGCGTCAGATGATCCATTGCGCCTGACAGCGAAACTGCGCATGTTCCCCGCCAAAGCAAGAACATGAGGATGCGCCGGATGCAGTGGAAGGTCGGCAGGGTCAAAATCACTGAGGTCGTGGAATTGGAGACGGTCGGCTCGACCCGCTTCATTCTGCCCTTGGCGAGCAATGCAGAAATCCAGAAGCTGCCCTGGCTGATCCCGCATTTCGCCACCGAAGAGGGCCGGCTGAAAATGTCAATCCATTCGCTGGTGGTGGAGACGCCGACGCGCCGCATCGTTGTCGATACCGGGCTTGGCAACGACAAGCAGGGCCGCAACGTCCCGACCTGGAACAATCGCACCACGCCGTTCCTGGAGACGATGATTGCGGCGGGCTTTCCCCCTGACAGCATCGATACCGTGCTGTGCACGCATCTTCATGTCGACCATGTCGGCTGGAACACGAAATGGGTCGACGGCAAATGGGTGCCGACCTTCCCCAACGCGCGCTATGTCTTCGGCAAGACCGAGTATGAGCATTGGCGCGACCATTCCACCGAGCCGGACAAGCAGGCCGTGTTTGGCGATTCCGTGGAGCCGATCGTCGATGCAGACCGGGCCGAGTTGGTCGCGAGCGACCACCGGCTCAGCGACGAGATCAGCATGATCCCAACCCCCGGCCACAGCCCCGGGCATATGAGCATTCTGATCCAGTCGGGAGGCGAGCAGGGACTGCTGACGGGCGACGTCGCCCATCATCCCTGCCAGATGGCGCATCTCGGCTGGTCCTCGACCGCGGATTCCGACCAAAGCCAATCGGCTACGACGCGGCGCAAATTGTTCGGCCGGTTTGCCGACACCCCGACGCTGGTGATCGGCGGGCATTTTTCGGCCGGGCATATCAAGCGGGACAGGGACGCATTCAGGTTCGAGGCGCTGGCCTAGTCTCGTGCCCCGGACGAACCTCCCGAATTGAGAGGGCTGCAATGCGCCCCTCTATGAGCGGTTGAATTTCCCGCCGCCCTGTTCCATGAAGCTGTTCAACCGATCGGTCCATTCCAGGGAGAAACGAGAATGAAGCTTGTTCGTTATGGCGAGAAGGGTGCGGAAAAGCCCGGCCTGATCGACAAATCCGGCCAGTTGCGGGACCTGTCGGCGCATGTGAAGGACCTGACCGGCGAGGCCTATTCGCCCGAGAGCCTGAAGAAGCTGGCGGCGCTCGATCCCGCCTCGCTGCCCGCCGTCTCCGGTAAGCCGCGGTTCGGCGCCCCCGTCACCGGCATGTCGAAATTCGTGGCGATCGGCCTCAACTACAGCGACCACGCCAAGGAGACCGGCGCGGAGATCCCGAGCGAGCCGATCATTTTCATGAAGGCCAACACCTCGCTGTCCGGCCCGAACGACGCCATCGAGAAGCCGCGCGGCTCGACCAAGCTCGACTGGGAGGTCGAGATCGCCGCGATCATCGGCACGCGCGCAAAATACGTCTCTGAAGCCGACGCGCTCAACCACGTCGCCGGTTACTGCGTCTGCAACGACGTCTCCGAGCGCGCCTTCCAGATCGAGCGCCTGGGTCAGTGGACCAAGGGCAAGTCGCACGACACGTTCGGCCCGCTCGGCCCCTGGCTCGCCACCAAGGACGAGATCAAGGACGTGCAGAACCTGCCGATGTGGCTCGACGTCAACGGCCAGCGCCGCCAGACCGGCTCGACCAAGACCATGATCTTCTCGATGGCCAAGTGCATCTCCTATGTCTCGCAGTTCATGACGCTGCTGCCGGGCGACATCATCACGACGGGCACCCCGCCCGGCGTCGGCCTCGGCATGAAGCCGCCGACCTTCCTCAATGTCGGCGACGTCATCACGCTCGGCATCGAGGGCCTCGGCGAGCAGCGCCAGGAGATCGTCGCGGCGTAAGCCGTGGCCCTCTCCCCGTCATTGCGAGCGAAGCGAAGCAATCCAGTAATCCATCCGCGGAGACAGTCTGGATTGCTTCGTCGCAAGTGCTCCTCGCAATGACGAACTAAAACTTTCATTTTTTTGGATACTCGCCATGAAGCTCACCTTCTCCCCCGCCTCGCCCTTCGCCCGCAAGGTGCGCATCGCCGCAATCGAGCTCGGGCTGATCGACAAGATCGAGTTCACGCCGGCAGCCGTCGCGCCCGGTACGGCCAACGAGGACTATTCGAAGATCACGCCGCTGAAGAAGCTGCCGGTGCTGATCACCAATGACGGCGATGTCATATTGGACTCCTACGTCATCGTCGAATATCTCAACGAGATGGCCGGCGGCAGCCTGATCCCCGATTACGGTCCGCGGCGCTGGAAGGCCAAGACCAATCACGCCCTGATCAACGGCATGCTCGATTCCATGCTGCTGTGCCGCTACGAGAAGATGGTGCGGCCGCAGGGCCTGCAATGGCAGGCGTGGTCGGACGACCATTGGAACCGGGCCTGGACCGGAATGGCGCGCTTCGAGAACATGCCCGAGGTGCTGAACGGCCCCTTCGACATCTCGCAGATCGGCCTCGTCTGCGTGCTCGGCTATGCCGACTTCCGCTTTGCCGATTGCGGCTGGCGCAAGGCCTATCCGAAGCTCGACGCGTTCCACCAGAAGATGCTGGAGCGGCCCTCCGTGAAGATCTCGGTGCCGCCGGCGGCGTAGTATCGCGACTGCGGGGAGAAGGATGATGCGCGATCGCTTCCCCCGCCTCAGCATTCTCGGCGCGAGCCTCATGCTCGCGTTGACCGTCTCAACCACTTCCGTGCAAGCCGACGGCATGGTGCCTGGACAGCGAAACCTCGCCTGCGAGCCGCCATCGTCAACCGACGACGGCTGGACGACTGCGTCGCCCGACAGCGTCGGCATGGACGGCGCAAAACTTTGCGGGATCGCCGCACGACTCGAACAACGCGCGACTTCGGTTCATTCGGTTGTCGTGGCGCGCCACGGCAAGCTCGTCTTCGAGCAATACTTCGCCGGCTACGATCAACCCTGGGGACAACCGGAAGGCCAGCACGAATTCACCGCGACGACGAAGCACGACATGCGTTCGGCATCGAAGAGTGTCGTTTCGCTGCTCATCGGTATCGCGATCGATCGCAAGCTGATCGAAGGCGTCGACGAACCTGTGCTCAAATTCTTCCCCGACCATCAGGCGGTGAAGCAGGCGGGCTGGGAGGCCATCACGCTGCGCCATCTGCTGACGATGTCCTCGGGAATGAAATGGGACGAGGCGCGGGCATGGACCGATCCGAACAACGACGAGCCGCATCTCACCTTTGAAGCCGATCCGATTGATTATGTGCTCGGAAGGCCGGTCGCCGCGCCGCCGGATGTGCTCTGGACCTATAATGGCGGCGGGACTGAACTGCTCGGCAATATCCTTGAACGCGTCTCGGGCAAGCCGCTGGAGACGTTTGCGCGCGAGGCGCTGTTCCAGCGGCTCGGGATCGCCGATTTCGTGTGGAAGGCCTACCCGAAGAACGGCAAGATCGCGGCGGCCGCCGGCCTGCGCTTGCGTCCGCGAGATGCCGCCAAGCTCGGCCAGCTCGTGCTCGATCGCGGCCAGTGGAACGGCCAACAAATCGTCTCGGCCGATTGGATTGCACAATCGATCGCACCGCGCTTCCAGGCGATCGGCTATTTCGGCGGCACGCTGTTCTACGGCTATCAATGGTGGATGGGCCGCTCGCTGGCCGGCGGGAGGGAAATCAAATGGGTTGGCGCCTTCGGCTGGGGCGGACAACGCATTTTCATCGTGCCCGAGCTTGATCTCGTCATGATGACCACCGCTGCCCAATACGGCCAGCCGAAGGAAGGGCTGGCCGCGATCGACGTCCTCTCCAACATCGTCATTCCATCCGTGCGTGACGCACGCTGAGTGCAAGGAAGCGAGCATGAGCCTGAAATACGCGGTTGGCGACCTCACCATCCATCGCGTCGTCGAGCAGGAAACCTCGTTCGTGCCGGCGCTGGAGATGTTGCCGGGGCTGACACCGGAGCTGCTGGCTGAGAACCGGGCGTGGATGAGGCAGGCGAAAGCCCTGGATGACAGCGACACGTTGATGCTGTGCTTCCAGTCCTATGTGATCAAGACGCCGCACCACACCATTCTGGTCGACAGCTGCATCGGCAACGACAAGCCGCGGCCGCAGCGTCCGAAATGGAACATGAAGACCGACGACACCTATCTGCGCGGACTCAACGCTGCCGGATTCTCGCCTGACGACATCGACTTCGTGATGTGCACGCATCTGCATGTCGATCACGTCGGCTGGAACACGCGGCTGGAGAACGGCCGCTGGGTGCCGACTTTCCCCAACGCGCGCTACGTCTTCGCCAAGCAGGAATTCGATCATTGGACCGAGCAGAACGCGAAGGCAGAAGTGCCGCCCTTCGTGGACAGCGTGCTGCCGGTGGTCGAGGCCAAACGCCACGAGCTCGTCGGCAACGATCACCAGATCGGCGACCACGTTCGTATTCTGCCGACGCCGGGCCACACGCCGGGCCATATCGCCATCACCATGGGACACGGCAAGGACGACGCTGTGCTCTCCGGCGACCTCATGCACTCGCCGATCCAGACGCTCTATCCGGAGCTGTCGGTCAAGTTCGACCTCGATCAGGCCAGGGCGGCAGCAACGCGCCGCAGCTTCCTGGAACGCTATTGCGACACCGACACGCTGTGCTGCACCGCGCATTTCCCCTCGCCTTCGGCGGGGAAGATCCGGCGCAAGGGCAGCGGCTTCGTCTGCGCGGCGGTGTGATCTAGCCGATATCCCGTAGGGTGGGCAAAGCGAAGCGTGCCCACCATGCCAAACGCGTTATAGAATGATGATGGGCACGGCGCGCGAAGCGCGCCTTTGCCCACCCTACGATTCCACCCGTGTGGAGAAAGCAATGACCGACCTCCCCGAGATCCCTCTCCCCGCCGGCATCCGCTCACGCTATGTCGACGATATCAACGGCTTGCGCATGCATGTGCTGGAGGCCGGCTTCGAGACCAAGGGGCGGCCCTGCATCCTGCTGCTGCACGGCTTTCCCGAGCTAGCCTTCTCCTGGCGCAAGGTGATGCCGGCGCTCAGCTCGGCCGGCTATCACGTGATCGCCCCGGACCAGCGCGGCTATGGCCGGACGACGGGATGGAGTGCGGAGTATGACGGCGACCTCGCGCCGTTTTCGCTCTTCAACCTGGTGCGGGATGCGCTCGGGCTGGTGTCGGCTTTCGGGTACAGGCAGGTCGATGTGGTCGGACATGATTTCGGCAGCCCAGTCGCGGCCTGGTGCGCGCTGATGCGGCCCGACGTGTTCCGTTCGGTGGCGATGATGAGCGCGCCGTTCGGCGGAGCGCCGCCGCTGCCGTTCAACACGATCGACGCGCCGGCAAAGCCACCGTCCGAAGACCCCGTGCATCGCGAGCTCGCCGCCTTGCCGCGTCCACGCAAGCATTATCAGTGGTACTATGCGACACGCCCGGCCAATGCCGACATGCACCGCGCGGCGCAGGGCGTGCATGATTTCCTGCGGGCCTACTATCACCATAAGAGCGCGGACTGGACCGACAACAAGCCATATCCGCTGAAGTCCTGGTCGGCGAATGAGCTTGCGAAGCTGCCGACCTATTATGTGATGGACCTGAACGAGACCATGGCCGAGACGGTCGCAAAGGAGATGCCCTCGCCGTCCGCGATCGCCGCCAATCAATGGCTGCCCGACCGCGAGCTCGGCTACTACAGCGCCGAATATGGCCGCACTGGATTCCAGGGCGGCCTGCAATGGTATCGCTGCGGCACATCGGGTGCGTTCAACAACCAGCTCCAGTTGCTAGCCGGCCGCACCATCGACGTCCCCTCCTGCTTCATCTCGGGCAAGCAGGATTGGGGCACCTACCAGCGTCCCGGCGTGTTCGAGGCCATGCAGGCGCGGGCCTGCACGAAGCTGCTCGGCTGCCGCCTCGTCGACGGCGCCGGTCACTGGGTGCAGCAGGAGCAGCCGGCCGAGGTAAGCCGACTGCTACTCGATTTCCTAGCAAAGAGCCGCGGCGTGGTTTGACCCGGGAACCCAAGCGCCCTATATAGTTTAGAATTGTTCTAAACTAATCAGACAGGGCCGCCGTGAAGAATTTTGCCGATCTGACCGAACGCGAGGTGCTTGCGGTCGCGATCTCCTCCGAGGAGGAGGACAGCCGCATCTACATGAGCTTCGCCGAAGACCTGAAGGAGCGCTATCCGGACTCCGCCAAGATCTTCGAGCAGATGGCCGAGGAAGAGCGCGGCCATCGCCACATGCTGCTGGAAATGTACGAGCAGCGCTTCGGTCCGCATTTGCCCCCGATCCGCCGCGAGGATGTCAAAGGCTTCCTGCGCCGCCGTCCGGTCTGGCTCACCAAAAACCTGCCGCTCGACACCATCCGCAGGGAAGTCGAGACAATGGAATTGCAGGCCGAGCGCTTTTACGTGAAGGCCGCTGAACAGGCGCAAGATGTCGGCGTGCGCCGCCTGCTCGGCGATCTGGCCGAAGCCGAGAAAGGCCACGAAGAGGTGGCGGCGAAGCTGACAGACCAGATCCTGAGTTCAGACGTGCGCGCCGAGGAAGACCGCACCAACCGGCGCATGTTCGTGCTGCAATATGTGCAGCCAGGTCTCGCCGGCCTGATGGACGGCTCGGTTTCGACGCTGGCGCCGCTGTTTGCGGCTGCCTTCGCCACGCATCAGAATTGGCAAACATTTCTGGTCGGCCTCGCCGCCTCGATCGGTGCCGGCATCAGCATGGGTTTTGCGGAAGCGCTGTCCGACGACGGCTCGCTAACCGGACGTGGTTCGCCCTGGCTGCGCGGTCTCACCTGCGGCTTGATGACGACGCTCGGCGGGCTTGGGCACACCCTGCCCTATCTCGTGCCCGACAGCTGGGCCAACGCATTCTGGATCGCCACCGGAATTGCCGGAATTGTCGTGTTCTTCGAATTGTGGGCGATCGCCTTCATCCGCGCGCGCTACATGGACACGCCGTTCCTCCAGGCCGTGTTCCAGATCGTGCTCGGCGGCGCGATCGTGCTGGCGGTGGGGATTTTGATCGGAGCGGCGTAGGCCTCCACTCCTGGCGTCATGCCCCGCGAAGGCGGGGCATCCAGTACGCCGCGGCCTATCGTTTCAATCACAGCCGTCTCGGCGTACTGGATCGCCCGGTCAAGCCGGGCGATGACAGCTAGCGGCACAGCAATCGCGATCAAACAACCGTTGCGGCCTTCCGCCAAACTGCGCATCATCGTTCGACAAGAAGAACAGGAGATGCGCCATGGCCAAATCCGAATGGAGCTTCAAGAGCGCGGTCGAACTGTCGGCCGCGTTGACCGCCAAGAAGGTTTCCGCGGTCGAGCTCACCCGCGATGCGATCGATCGCATCGAACGGCACGACGGCAAGGTCAATGCGATCTGCGTGCGGGATTTTGATCGCGCGCTGGACGCCGCACGCGAGGCGGACGCCGCATTGGCGCGCGGCGAGCGCAAGCCGCTGCTCGGCCTGCCGATGACGATCAAGGAATCCTTCAACATCGCCGGCCTGCCCACGAGCTGGGGCTGGACGCCGCAGAAAGATTTCAGGCCGCCGGAGGATGCGCTGTCGATCGCCCGGGTGAAGGAGGCCGGTGGCGTTATCCTCGGCAAGACCAACGTGCCCGTAGGGTTAGCTGATTGGCAGAGCTACAACGAGATCTACGGTACGACCAACAATCCATTCGATCTCGGCCGCACGCCGGGTGGCTCGTCGGGCGGCTCGTCTGCGGCGCTCGCGACGGGCTATGGACCACTCTCGCTCGGGTCCGACATCGGCGGCTCGCTGCGCGTGCCCGCCTTCCACTGCGGGGTCTATGCGCACAAGCCGACCTACAATCTCTGTCCAACGCGCGGCCACACGCCGCCGCCCTTTCCGGCCATCCCGATGGAGCGCGACATGGCGGTGATCGGTCCGATGGCGCGGAGCGCAGTCGACCTGCCCCTGCTCCTGGACGTGATGGCAGGCCCCGATCCGTTGGACCTGGGCATCGGATACAAGCTCGCGCTGCCGGAGGCGCGACACCGCGCGCTGAAGGATTTCCGCGTGCTGGTGATCGACAGCCATCCGCTGCTGCCTGCGAATGCCGATATTCGCAGCACGATCGAGAAGCTGGCGAAACAATTGGCGGGCGCAGGTGCAAGCATCACGCGGGAAAGCCCTCTGTTTCCCGACTTCACCGATGCCTCTCGCCTCTACATGCGCATGCTGATGAGCTTCCTCGGCGCCTTCCTTCCGCCGGACGATCTCGCGGGCGCGCGTGCCGGTGCAGCGCAGCTCTCGCCCGACGACAAGAGCCTCGCTGCCGAACGGCTGCGTGGTATCACCAGCACGCATCAGGCCTGGGTGTTCGACGAAGGCGCCCGCGCCGGCCTACGCGCGCAATGGCGACACCTGTTCAGGACATTCGATGCGGTGATCTGTCCGATCATGCCCACGCCGGCCTATCCGCATGATAATTCGCCGGAGCAGGAAAAGCGCCGGATCAATATCGACGGCAAGGACCACGCCTATCCGGACCAGCTTGCGTGGCCCGGCATTGCCACGCTGACGGGCCTGCCGGCAACGGCTGTTCCACTCGGCCTGTCGAAGGACGGGCTGCCGGTCGGCGTGCAGATCATCGGGCCCTTCCTCGAGGACCGGACGCCGCTCAAGCTCGCCGAGCTGATCGAACGCGAGTTCGGCGGGTTCGTGCCGCCGAAGATGTTCGACGATTGATGCGTTCGTCGTTGCGACGGCGCGCCAGGTCACTGCTCCAGATTCTTCAGCAGCAATTTCAGCGCTGTCGCCGCAAACATCTGCATATTGGCCAAGCGGTCGTTGCTGCACGTCTCCAGTGTCATCACCTCAACTGCGGGCCCGGCAACCGCCATGCAGCTGTGGCCCGCCGCATCGCCGTAGCGATTGCCGGTGGGACCGGACGCGCCGGTCTCGGACAGGCCCCAGTCGCAGTTGAAACGGCTGCGCATCCGCTCGGCCAACAGTTGCGCGTAGGGCTCCGACGAGGAACGAAAGCCCTTCATTCCTTCGTCCGAAATATCCATCAGCACGCGCCTGGCATCGCGGGTGTAGACCACGGCGCCGCCGAGGAAATAAGCGGACGCGCCGGGTACCGCGAGAAGGCTGGCCGAGATCAGGCCGCCGGTCGAGGATTCCGCCACGGCAATTGTCTGTTTGCGCACGATCAGTTTCGCTGCGACCTGTTCCGCAACGCCGACGAGCTCTTTCATTCCTTGACCCCTTATGCCTTCGCAACCGAGCTCGGCCTTTCTAGCATATGACAGCGGCCTTGGCCGAGTTGCAGCCAACGGGCAGGCCTGCTTGAATGGCAGTCAAGAGGCGGAGCGGCCAAGCGCCGCCCGCGAGAAGACGCGACGAGGAAACGTGAAGGACACGTCATGGCGTCCCTGATCGCTGGCGGGGTGGATTGCGATGTGCATCCGGCCGTGCCGCATCTGACCAGCCTGCTGCCGTACCTGAACGACTATTGGCGCGATCAGGTGACGACGCGCGGCATGGTCGATCTCATCTCGCAATCCTACCCGCAGAACTCGCCGATCACGGCGCGGCCCGACTGGCGCCCCGAAAGCGGCAAGCCGGGCGAGAGCCTTGCGGACATGCAGCGCCATGTGCTCGATCCCTTTCAGCTCTCGCATGCCATCTGCAATCCGCTCTATGGCGTGCAGATGGTGTTTTCCGAGGATCTGCAGGCCGCCTTCTGCCGCGCACTGAACGTCTGGCTCGTGAAGGAATGGCTCGATCGCGACCCGCGGCTGCGCGGCTCGATCGTGATCCCCACCCAAAGCGTCGAGAAGGCCGTCGCCGAGATCGAGCGCTGTGCGGCGGATCGCCGCTTCGTGCAGGTGCTGATGCTGGTGATGGGCGATACGCCGCTCGGAAAGCGCGCGCTCTGGCCGATCTATGAGGCGGCAGAACGGCTGGAATTACCGATCGGCATTCATGCCGGTTCCGCCTATCACAATCCGCCGACCGCCGTGGGCTGGGGTTCCTACCACATCGAGGATTATGCCGGTCAGGCCCAGGCGTTCCAGACCCAGCTCACCAGCCTGATCGTCGAGGGCGTGTTCGCCAAATATCCGCGACTGAAGATGGTGATGCTGGAATCTGGCGTGTCCTGGATCTCCCCATTTCTGTGGCGCCTGCACAAGTTCTGGCGTGGGGTGCGGATGGAGACGCCATGGGTCGATCGCGCGCCGCTGGACATTGTGCGCAGCAACATCCGCTTCTCGTTACAGCCATTCGATGCGCCGCCGGACGAGACGACATTAATTCGCCTGTTTGATCATATGCAGTCGGACGAATTGGTCGTATTCTCCACCGACTATCCGCACTGGCAGTTCGACGGCCAGGAGGCGCTGCCCGCAGGTCTCACCCCCGATCTCGTGCGCAAGATCATGATCGATAATCCGCATGCGACCTATCCCCGCCTGACTTAGCCGCTGCCAAAGGAGGCAAGGCGATGAATATTCAGTTCCGCGAAAGCTCCGAAGCCGCTTCCCCACTGACCGTCAAAACCGCAATCGCGGACTGCGACATCCATCCGGCACGCGCGACCCGCGCCGAACTCTATCCTTACCTCGCCAAACGCTGGCAGCATCATCTCGAAGTCTACGGCGTCCATGCCTATCAGGGCATGATGGAAGGTCCGCCCTATCCGAAGGCCCAACCCAACGCCTCGCGCCGCGACGCCTATCCGCCGGAAGGCGGGCCGCAGGGCTCCTCGCTGTCCTTCATGCAGAAGCAGCTGCTCGATCCCAACAACGTTCAGCTCGGCGTGCTCAATCCGCTCAACACCGGGCAGGGCATCCGCAACCACGAGCTCTCGGCCGCCTTGTGCTCGGCGATCAACGACTGGCAGATCGACAAATGGACCAGCAAGGACAAGCGGCTGAAGGCGTCCATCGTCGTCGGCAATGAGGACGGCCTGTCGGCCGCCGCGGAAATCCGCGAGCGCGCCGGCGACAAGAATTTCGTCCAGGTGCTGCTGCTCAGCCGCAATGTCGAGCCGCTCGGCCAGCGCCGCTACTGGCCGATCTATCAGGCCGCGGAAGAGGCCGGCCTTCCCGTCGGCGTCCACGCCTTCGGCTTCGGCGGCAATCCGATCACGCCGTCGGGCTGGCCTTCCTACTACATCGAGGAGATGGTCGGCCACTCGCAATGCCAGCAATCGGCGCTGGCGAGCCTTGTTTTGGAGGGCGTGTTCGAGCGCTTCCCGAAATTGAAGATGGTGATGATCGAGGCCGGCTTCGGCTGGGCGCCGTCGCTGGCGTGGCGGCTCGACAAAGTCTGGCAGCGGCTGCGGAGCGAGGTGCCGCATGTCAAACGGCCGCCGTCGGAATATATCCGCGAGCAGGTGTGGTGGACGACGCAGCCGATGGAGGATCCGGAGCGGCGCGAGGATCTGTTCGACGTCATCAAGTGGATCGGCTGGGACCGGCTGCTGTTCGCCACCGACTATCCCCATTGGGATTATGACGAGCCGTCGCGCGTGTTGCCCGCGGGCGTCAGTGACGACAACCGCGAGGCGTTCTATCTCGGCAATGCGAAGAAGCTGTACGGGATCGCTTGATGGCGCGGCATGTGATTGCCGCGGTCGATGAGCTTCCGCCCGGCACGCGAAAATTTCTGGAGATCGACGGACGGCCGATCGCAATCTTCAACATCAAGGGTGAATATTTCGGCCTGATGAACCGCTGCCCGCATCAGGGCGCGGCGCTGTGCGAGGGACCCTTGATCGGGCTCGCGCAATCGAAGGATCCGGGCGAGATCGAATATACCAAGCTCGGCGAGATCATTCGCTGCCCCTGGCATGGCTGGGAGTTCGACATCCGTACCGGCCAGTCTTACTGCGACCCCCGCCGCTTCCGCGTGAAGGCCTACCCGGCTCATGTCGAGCCGGGTGCGAGCGTGGTGAAGGGGCCGTATGTCGCCGAGACTGTCACGGTGAAGGTCGAGAGCGATTACGTCGTGGTGGAGTTGTAGCGAAGCAGGTGGCCGGACATGCGCCGGCACGATATCAGGCTTTATTCCGCGTTGCGGCGATCATCCAGTCGCGGAATGCGGCGAGCTTCGGCGCTTCGCGGCGGCCCTCCGGCGCGACGAGGTAGAAGCCGGCATCGGCCGGCAGCGCGATCTTGAAAGGAACGACGAGCCGGCCCTTGGCGATGTCGTCCTGGACGTAGGAGGTCCGCCCCATCGCCACGCCGATGCCGTCGATCGCGGCCTGGACGGTCATGAAGATCATGTCGAAGGTGATGCCGGGCTGCCTGGCGATGTCGGCCGGCAGACCGGCCGCCGTCAACCACAGCCGCCAGTCGTCGCTGTTGGCGTTGGAGGTGTGCAGCAGCATGTGGCTCTTGAGGTCCTCGGGACAGCGCAACGGCTTGTCACCGCGCAAAAGAGACGGGCTGCACACCGGAAACAGCTCGTCGGCCATCAGCCAGTCGGCGCGCAAGCCCGGCCACTGGCCGCGGCCATAGCGGATCGCGGCATCGACATTGTCGCGCTGGAAGTCGACGAGGCTGGTCGAGGTGGTGATGCGGACGTCGATGCCGGGATGGTGCTCCTGGAAATCGGTCAGCCGCGGCAGCAGCCATTTTGCGGCAAGCGAGGCCAGCGTCGAGACCGTCAGCACCTTGTCGTCGTCCTTGCGCAGCAGCCGGTCGGTGGCAAGGCGAAGGTCGTTGAAGGCGGCGCGGACGCCTGGCAGATAGTCGCGCGCCTCGGCCGTCAGCGCCAGCGCGCGGTTCTGGCGGACGAACAGGCGGATGCCGAGCTCCTCCTCCAGCCTGCGGATCTGATGGCTGATCGCGGTCTGGGTCACGTTCAGCTCGGACGCCGCCAGCGTGAAGCTGAGATGGCGCGCGGCGGCCTCAAAGGCCCGCAATCCATTCAGGGAGGGCAATCTGGCAGTCATCTGGCAGCAGGATACATGACGTTATTTCATGCGAAAGAGTACAAATTGTCGTTTGTCGCAGTGCACTCGGAAGCCGATATTAGGGGTCAACTTAGCTCCAGGAGCTGACAATGTCTACTTTGACCCAGAATTCGATGACAAATCATCATGCGCCAGGGCTGATCCACCAGATCGGCGAGACCCTTCACGTCTGGCACGAGCGCTACCGGACCCGGCGTGAGCTCACCAACTGGTCCGCGCGTGACCTCCAGGACGTCGGGCTGTCCTGGAGCGATGTGGCCTATGAGGCCGACAAACCCTTCTGGCGGGCCTGATTGGCCGCCAGGCCGGCGCCGCCTGACTGTGGGGGCGCCGGCGGTCCCTTTCCCTTTGGTCCCCTTGGGGCGCGTGTCATGAGCACTCTTCGCCTGGAAGATCTGAAGCAGTATTCGGACACGCTGCGCACGCGACACGGCGAGGCGCTGCGCGTTCGCTTCGTCGAACCGCGCGACACCGAGGAGCTCCAGCACTATTTTCGCTCGCTCTCGACGCGGTCCCGTTACAACCGCTTCTTCGGCGCGATCAGCGAACTGCCGCAGGGCCTGCTGCACGAATTCCTCCAGGTCGGCGAGCGCGAGCGTTTTACCGTGGTGGCGACCATGATGGTCGACGGCTTCGAGACCATCGTCGCCGAAGCGCGCTACGCACTGCATGCCGAAACCGCGACGCTTGAATTCGGTCTGTCGGTTGCCGACCGCTGGCAGGGCCACGGCATCGCCACCGTGCTGATGAAGAATCTCGAATGCCGCGCGGCCGCGCTTGGCGCCGACCACATGTTCGGCGACACGCTGCGCTCCAACGCGGCCATGATCTCGCTCGCGCGCAAATCGGACTTCGCCTTCGTCAATCATCCTGACGACTGGAAGCTGGTGCGCTTCGACAAGGAGATTTCCGTCGCACCGAAGGACATTCCCTGCGCGAGTTGGCGTCTCGTTGCCCTTTCCCGTCAGGCCGATAGCCCCTCAGCCTCGGTCTGACACCACTCGAGCCCGGCTCTGGTCAAACAGCGCCGGGCTTTTTTTATTCTTCGTAGCCCGGATGGAGCGAAGCGCAATCCGGGTTTCGGGCTTCAGCTGAAGCGTGCCCGCGGTTTGGGTGGGGGAAACCCGGGGCCACACCCCACAAAGAGGGGGTTTAACCCCAGGGGG